>CAYXXQ010000229.1:0-5981 GCA_964469075.1 uncultured Rhodobacter sp. | reverse complement strand
TTAAAGATTGCAGTACGGCTTTGCCATTCATTGGTAATCTAAAAGGTAACTCTCCTTTTTCGGTTACTATCTTAAAAGATATTGTTTCTACATCGCCATTAATATCATAATCTTTTAATATCTTTGATGCGCCACTTTGTGCTAACATTTTTTCTATTTCCATAATTGTTTTATCAACAGAAATTTTTGTTGTATAATTTAGTATTGTCATTATTTATCCCTTCTATTAATTCATTTGTTTTCCTCACACTCTTTGCAATAATCTTTATGATGATAATCAAATGTGTCTTTTTCTTCAGTCCTGATTATCTTTAAACAATCATTACAAATTATATCTATTTTCATTTTTTTTACCTAAATATTTATGTGCAATAATTAAATACCGGCGGGCGTGCCCCTTTTTAAAGAACATCTTCCCGGTATATATCTTCTCGAGCGAAGCCCGATTATGGAAATATTTGAAGGATTCACACCTTCTTGACATGTTCATGCTTTATGTGCTGCTTGAATTTATGTTGTCTAACACCCTTTCCACTCTACTCGTGCACAATTGAGAGACGACAATTATCTCCGCTTTCGTTCGTCCAAACCTAGATAACCTTTTCATCAGCTACGGAGTATGGTTAAGTGTGATTATTGAATAAGGGCAGAGGGATTCGAACCCCCGACTGATAGATTGAATAATTAAATTATCCCATTAACCTGCTCTACCATACTGAGCTATGCCCCAAATTGAATGTTCCCTTTTAGGCGGAAACTACCTTTATCCAGCAAAGAGCAATAAACCTTGAAACCAGTTGAGTGACTCAAACAATTTTAAACAATTACTCAACATTAAACATTCCAAAAAGGTTCATTTAAAGTTTTCATTATTTACTAATCTCATCGTTACTTGTATTTCATTTACCCCTGGCAGGATAGTCTGTTGCGACTACAGATATAGGTTGCCAGAGTACCTGGTTTTCCTTACAACATCGTATGTTAGCTATATTGTTCTGTCTTTGTTTCTGGTATGAATGGACCCGTTGGGATTTGAACCCAAAGTCTTTCGCTTGCAAGGCGACTGCATTAGCCGTTATGCTACGAGCCCTAGTAATGCGGATGTATGGGTCTTTTTATTCATATACAAAAACCATAGTTCTGCTGAATAACTCCAACCAACCGCACGTAAATATTAATATTATTACACAACGAAAAAATCAATTGAATATATCAAATAGCCCTGTGTAATAATGCTTGATAATAATTATTAAAAAAATAAAAAAAATATTTAAATAAACTTAGCAACAAAATTCTTATGTGAAATTTCGTCTTTACCAGTTTCAGAGTTGTTCCATTCTATAGGTGTCCATTTAAGTTCAACTTTTGGTTGACTTTTAAGGAACGATAAAAATTCGAACATGCTAACTTCTTCAGGCTTTTTATTTTTGTATGCAGCATAAAGTGTTTTCAAACCAGTGATTTGTGTTTTTCCACTATTTTGAATGTTAGGGTCTGAATATGAGAATACTCCATTAACTTCTCTTTCAAAAACTTTTACTCCAGAATAATATTCTCTCTGTCCTTCATTATCATAAAATAATATAAACACACAACTTTTGTATTTAGTTTTTTTATCTCTAGATAAGTCCCAAGGTTTTTCAGGTTTTGGTAAAATTATTTTCATATCTGTAATAGTTACAGTTTTACCATCCAAGTTTTCTCGTTCTGGACCTTTAGTAGTTTTTGAAGCTTTGTTAAAATCGTACTCTAAACCAGCGTCTCCACTTACTACAATTTCTTCTTTTACTTCAGAATTAGCTGTGTTGTTTGATGTCTCCGCGGAGTCATCCTGTTTGTATAATTTATCAAATTCGTTTTCTGTCATGGTGTATATACCTTTTCGTTTAGTGCTCAATACTTTATTAAGCATAGTAAAGTAAAAACCTTAACTAGTATTTAAATGTTCCGAATTATAACGTTAAAAAATATATAATGTATATAAAATGAAAACATTTATAAGTCACCTAAATAAATATATCTTTAATATGAATACTAAAAAAATTTTTGGAATACCAATAGTTGCCTTATTAATGGGTTTAATGATTATTGGAGGGGTAAGTGCCGTTATAGTTGGTTACTTATCAAACACAGCAACCATGTCTGTTGATGTAGAAAGTCCTATTGTTATAGGTTTCGCAGAAGTAGACCATGGAGAAACAGTAACTTCAGCAATTGTAAATACCAGAGATGGTTCCGTAACTTGGAGCCCAACATTAACTGCTGGTGCAATAACTGGATTAAGTACTTTAGACTTAGGACTAAGTGTAGAAGTATCTGATACTATTGATGAAGACATTACTAATAAAATATTATTAGTGAGTCTATCCAACGACCTTAATGATGTAACTTGTGCAGATTTAACTAGCCTAACTTTTATTGATGTAGGTGTTTCTTCAACTTCAGCATATTATCATGTAGTTCAAGAACTAACTGGTATAGGGTTATGTACAGAAAATGTTGATGGCACAATAGATTTTGCAGTACCAATCAATTCTTTAGCTCCTGGAGATGTTAATAAATATCCAGTAACTATGTCCTTTGGTAATGTAGCACCATCTACTTATGTAGTTAGCGCAGTTTTAAATAATTAAGTTAACACTTAATTATTATTTTTTTTTATTTTTTTTTTGATTAAACTATAATATGAGGTATACGAAATGAAAAAAACTATTTTAATGATACTAATGATTCTACTAACAATAAATATTGTTGGAGCCGTAACTGCTGGAAGCACTGAAACAATACATACTTTTGATAAGTGTGAAACTTTAAAAGTTACAGTAACTGGGCTTTACACTATTGATGCTGGAGAATATTCTTTTGAAGGATGCACAGAAATATTTAATAATTCTTGGTTTTGTGACTGTTACAATAATTACAATCTGACACTAAAAACTGATTTATTAACACAAAATAATTACACTATGGTAATGACTTCTTTTTACAAAGGTGAAACAATAACTGCAACAAGCAGTGGTGGAAGCAGTGGAAGCCGAAGTAGGTCTTATTATCAACAACCAGTAGTTAACTTTAATAATTCTATAAACGCTACTGAACCAATGCTTGTAATAATTCCTGAACTAGAAACCGTTCCAGTTGTATTAAATGAAAGTGAACACGAAGGCATTAATGATAACATCCCCACGCCTGCTCCTGTAGATAAAGTGGTTACTCCAATAATAGTAGACACAAATAATTCATATACTTGGCTTTGGATGATTGCAATAATATTACTAATACTAACAACTGTTGTGACAATATTAAAATTTGTTTATTTTTAATGATGTCTATTGTCTAACCAAATGTGGGACCAGGCACCCACAATTAATATTACTGCAGCCACAACTAATCCTGTAGTTAAAAACAATATTAACCCTAAAAGAAAATATAACCAAACACGATGAGTTATTCCTCGATGTTTAGTAAATGTAGAAATAAGAACCACAAGAGTTAAAGCTACTAAAGAATACATAAACATTACACTCTCAAAATATATAGAAACCCATACAGTTAATAATAATAGTACTGTACTGGTATTAGTTATTTTAGAACTACGATGGTCCAAGTCAGGAATCAATGGCGCTATAATAAATAGTGTTATTCCTGCAACAACTTCTGCTAAAGAAAAAACTAAATAAGGATTATCGACAAAATATGCTGTTAGAAATAAAATAATAAATACTGGTAACTGAATAGAATATCCAAACTTTAAATGTCCACGCCAATCACTCATTGTTATCCTCTAATATATTTTTCTTCCATATTTATTAACAGTGTAAGGGTCTCCTTCAAATATTGGAGTAGTTAATGGGCTTCCAGTTTTTTCATTTATTATCATATTCCCATTAGAGTCTTTTATAACTTTTTTCATTAAACTTCCATTCATAGTTTTTTGTTTTCTTCCATCAGAAGAAACTGCTAATGTTTGGGTTTGTTTAGGATTCATTATCGCATCCGCTGCCGCAATATCTTTTGCTGAATATTTTGGTTTAATTTCATAAGATTTTTTTATTTGTGAAGCTGGAACAGAACCTTCTTTATAAAACGCTCCACCGGTTTCCATTTCTCCATCTGGAAATAATTCATCCCCTGGAACATCTGCAACCACCACTGTAGGATTTGCGTCTGGAAACATAGACCCTGCCGTAACCACATTCGCCCAACTTTCAGCTCTTGCTTTATCTTTAAAAAAATAAGTTTTATCAGGACGAGTTTTATCACTCTGAACAAATTCAGGATTACCTTTATTTTTTAATTCGTTACTGGTTAATATACCAGTTTTTTTAATTCTCATAGCGGCTAAAGGAGTGGTGCCATGATATACAGTATCTTGTCTCATAGGGTTTTTAGGTTGGCAATCCCATTTGTTTGGAATTCTATCACCATCAGTATCTTTGAATTGTTTTCGCAAATTATTTTTGGTTTTAACCGAGAAATTTTTCCATTGATTCTGTAGTTTAGGTGAAGCCCCAAAAGTTTTTAATGGATTCTTAGTTATTCCGCCAATCATTTTTGATAAAGGATTCTTTCCAAAAGTATTAGACATATTCATACTACCAAAAGATGGCATCTTATTTTTCTTTTTTCCTAACATTTTATTTATATCAAACATTTTTATTCCTCATTAATTAATAGTGTCCTAAAATTTCATAGGTTAAATTTGCTAATCTAAGTTCGTCTTCTTCTTCTTTTTCTTCAGGGGTTCGTTTATCTACATACTCATCATAGCCTACATCAAAATCTTTAGTTGGTTTAAATTTAGAACTCTTATCATATTCTTTATATTCTATGTTTTTAGGTTTATTAGTGTTAACGGTTTTTCCTGGAACTCTATGGTCTGAAGAAAATTGTTGTATTTCATCAGTAGATAATTCTCTATACTTATCTAAAGCCCCTTCAGGTAATCTATTATTTGGTTCAATAAACACTGGGACCTCTGTTAATCCTGCGGCTTTAGCGGCAATGATTCTATGTCTCCCTTCCCCTATAGTTGCTCCTGGGTTAAAATCTGAACCATGAACTGTTATCATTGGGACTTCTGCAGAATCTTTCATCACTGCATCTCTCATACTGTTAGCGTGAAACATTACTTCTGCCTGTCCTGCTTCTTTACGACTTGCTCCTTGGGCTATTTTTAAATCCCCAAGACTTCCACTCCGTTCAGAATCAGTATTTGTTGGGCTCATTATTATTCCCATGTCATACTTATATTTTTGTGGAGACCTTCGATACTTAATTGTTACACTATCATCTTTATTTAATTTGTGTGGTGAAGGTTTATATCCTTGTTGTTTTAAATCTTCATTACGATTTTTAATCATATGTTTTGTTACTTCATCATATGTTGCAGGTCTCCCGGCGGCTTTTGTGATATTCTTGCCCACCGTTTTACGTTTGGTATAATCATCCTGCATCGTGGTTGTTCCACCTAAATTATATTTACCACGTTTATGATATAATTCTTCAACCGGCATCATAACTACTTTTCGTTTATTATCAAACTTAAATTCTTTTTTATCAAAATCATACTGGTCTGGGGATATACTGAAATCTTGATGCATTGTATTTTCTGGTTGACAATCATAATCATCCGGGACTCTATCCCCGTCTATGTCTTCTTTGAATTGTCTAACAATGTTTCGTTGTTCTCCAGACATTTCTTTCCACTCGTTTTGTTTTTGTAATGACGCACCTTTATTAAAGATAAATTTAAAAGCATTTTTTGAATCATCGCAATGTTTATTTTTATTTGCATAACCAACAATTTCTTTTGGTTGCACAGATGTGTTTAACAATAATGTTTCATCGTCATAATCAACAAAAAGTGTTTTAATGGCTATATTATCTAACTTTGCGGAAGTATCACTATTATGTTCTACATCCAAAATACTGTGTTGTTCTTCATGCCCTAATATTGCTGACAACTGATTTATATTTTG
>CAYXXQ010000228.1:0-6021 GCA_964469075.1 uncultured Rhodobacter sp. | reverse complement strand
CCAACGCGGTTTTTCATCTCACGCGCGGCCTTGTTGGTGAAGGTCACCGCCAGGATTTCGTTTGGCTGGGCGCGGCCTGTTATCAGCAGATGCGCGATCCGGCATGTCAGCGCCTTGGTCTTGCCCGTTCCCGCCCCTGCCAACATCAAGACCGGGCCATCCAACGCCTCCACCGCTTCACGTTGGGCGGGGTTCAGATCGTTGAGATAAGGCGCAGGACGTGCGGCCATTGCACGCGCAGAAAGGCTGGCGGCGGCACCTTCAAAGGCGTCTGATTCATCAAAACTGCTCATGATCCGCAATTTAGCGACAGGCAGGGAAAAAAGGAAGCCGTGTTCGCAAAATGTTCTTTGCGCAGCAAGGCCCGGGGCGGGCTACAGGGCGGGCTGCGGGGCGGGCTGCGCGGAAAACTAAGATCAGGGTGATTCTTGACGCCCCTGCCCCGAAAGACTAGCGTTTTGCCAAAAGCATAAAAACCTTTGCAAAAAAAGGAACTGAGCAGTGGGAAACACCAAAGAGGCCGTAAAGCCAGATCCGATCTTTAGCGATATTCAACGCAAAGACGCAATGTATATCCAGCGCGCATTCAAGGACCGGCGCGATTATATCCGCAAAAGCCGCACCAAGCTGGAAGATGCGACGTTTGACGATGGGCTGGAGGATTACGTCACCAACGACGCCGATCATCCGGGCAAGACCTTGGCTGGGTTCGTCAACTTTGCGCTGCCCCTGACCGCGATTTACCAGGGCCAGGTGATGCAGGATATCTGGGCGCTTTACGAAATGGACGGCAAGAAAGAAGGCTATTTCGTCGATTTCGGCGCGACCAACGGCACGACCTTGTCAAACTCCTACATTCTGGAACGGTTTTTTGACTGGGACGGCATCGTTGCCGAACCAAACCCGACCTATCACGAGCGCCTGCAACAAGTCCGCAAATGCAACGTATCAACCAAATGCGTGCATTCGCGCACCGGCAAGTCCTTCACTTTCATTTGTGCCGTAAGGCCAATGTTTTCCCGCCTTGGCGTCGCCAGCGAAGGCATGACGTTTGAGGATGAGCAGATCGAACAGTCGATCAAGGTGCCGACGATTTCGCTGAACGATCTGCTGGATGAACATAACGCGCCTGAGGTGGTTGATTTCATTTCAATCGACACCGAAGGGTCAGAACTCGACATCCTGTCGACCTTTGATTTTGAAAAACGCCGGGTCAACATGTTCGCGGTTGAACACAATTTCGAAGACCGTCGCCAGCCGATTTTTGATATGATGACCAAGGCCGGTTACATCCGCCGTTTCCCGGAAATGTCGCGATTTGACGACTGGTACATCCATAAAAGCATGCTGTAACGACGTCCGTCATCTGGTGTCGGCCCTGAAATAGCCCTGCGCGCAAACTATTTGTTACAATTCGATACATTGTGACACTTCGCATCTTGCTGGCCGCGGCATCGCGTCACTATACCTGCCCCTAAGACAAACTGACCACATCCCAAGGGGGGCGTTTCATTGGCCGACTTCAAGAAAATCCTGATAGCCAACCGGGGTGAAATCGCGATCCGGGTGATGCGGGCAGCCAATGAACTCGGCAAGAAAACCGTCGCCGTCTACGCCGAAGAAGACAAGCTGGGCCTGCACCGGTTCAAGGCGGATGAGGCATACAAAATAGGCGAAGGCCTGGGGCCGGTCGCGGCTTATCTGGCGATTGACGAGATTATTCGCGTCGCCAAAATGTCAGGCGCCGACGCCATTCACCCCGGCTATGGCCTGCTCAGTGAAAACCCCGATTTCGTCGATGCCTGCACGGCCAACGGCATCACGTTCATCGGCCCCAAAGCCGAGACCATGCGCGCCCTTGGCGACAAGGCCAGTGCCCGCAAAGTGGCGATTGCGGCGGGCGTTCCCGTCATCCCCGCGACCGAGGTTTTGGGCGACGACATGGCCGAGACCCGCGACGCGGCCGCCAAGATCGGCTACCCACTTATGCTGAAGGCCAGCTGGGGCGGCGGCGGTCGCGGCATGCGCCCGATCTATGGCCCCGACGAGGTCGAGGAAAAGGTGCTGGAAGGCCGCCGCGAAGCTGAAGCCGCCTTTGGCAATGGCGAGGGCTATCTTGAAAAGATGATCCAGCGCGCCCGCCATGTCGAGGTGCAGATCCTCGGCGACAGCCACGGCGGCATGTATCATTTGTGGGAGCGCGACTGCTCGGTCCAGCGGCGCAACCAGAAAGTGGTGGAGCGTGCGCCCGCCCCCTACTTAACGCAGGCGCAGCGTGACGAGATTTGCGAATTGGGTCGCCGGATTTGTGCCCATGTGAATTACGAATGCGCTGGCACCGTTGAATTTCTGATGGATATGGAAAGCAGCAATTTCTATTTCATCGAAGTGAACCCGCGCGTGCAGGTCGAACACACCGTCACCGAAGAAGTCACCGGCATTGACATCGTGCGTGCGCAAATCCGCATCGCCGAAGGCGCGACCCTGGCCGATGCCACCGGCATCCCGTCACAGGCCGATGTTCAATTGCACGGGCATGCCCTTCAATGCCGGGTCACAACCGAAGACCCGCAGAACAATTTCATCCCTGATTACGGCCGCATCACCGCTTATCGCGGGGCCACGGGCATGGGCATCCGGCTGGATGGTGGCACGGCCTATTCGGGCGCCGTGATCACCCGGTATTACGACAGTTTACTGGAAAAAGTCACCGCCTGGGCCCCGACCCCGCAAGAGGCAATTGCCAGGATGGACCGCGCCCTGCGTGAGTTTCGTATTCGCGGCGTTTCAACCAATATCGCATTCGTTGAAAACCTGCTGAAACATCCGAAATTCCTTGAAAACCGCTATACCACGACCTTTATTGACGAAACGCCGGACCTGTTTGTCTTTCCAAAACGGCGCGACCGGGCGACGAAAATCCTGACCTATATTGCGGATATCACCGTCAACGGGCATCCCGAAACCGAAGGCCGGGCCAAGCCCGCGGCAACCGCGCGCGCACCCAAGCCGCCGATCAACAAGGTTGAAACCCCGGCAGGAGGCACCCGCAATCTGCTGGAAGAAAAGGGCGCGCAAGCTGTGGCCGATTGGCTGGCGGCCCAGCCGCAGGTGTTGCTGACGGACACGACCATGCGTGACGGGCACCAGTCGCTTTTGGCCACAAGAATGCGCTCCTACGACATGGTTAAAGTGGCCGAAGCTTACGCCCATAATCTGCCGCAGCTTTTCAGTGTTGAATGTTGGGGCGGGGCGACGTTTGATGTGGCCTACCGGTTCTTGCAGGAATGCCCCTGGCAGCGTCTGCGCGATCTGCGCAAAGCCATGCCAAACCTGATGACGCAAATGCTGCTGCGGGCCTCAAACGGTGTTGGCTACACCAATTATCCCGACAATGTGGTGCAGTTTTTTGTCAAGCAGGCCGCAGAAACCGGGGTCGATGTCTTTCGGGTGTTTGACAGCCTCAACTGGGTTGAAAACATGCGCGTGGCAATGGATGCGGTGGTGGAAAGCGGCAAGGTCTGCGAAGGCGCAATTTGCTACACCGGCGATATTCTGAACCCGGACCGGGCCAAATATGACCTGAAATATTACGTGGCAATGGGCAAGGATCTACGCGATGCCGGGGCGCATATTCTGGGCCTTAAGGATATGGCCGGGCTGTTGAAACCTGCGGCGGCAAGGATCCTGTTCAAAGCCCTGAAGGAAGAGGTCGGCTTGCCGATCCATTTCCACACCCATGACACATCAGGCCTGTCTGCCGCCACCGTTCTGGCAGCTTGCGACGCTGGCGTTGACGCGGTTGACGCGGCGATGGACGCGATGTCTGGCGGCACCTCGCAGCCGTGTTTCGGCTCGATCGTTGAGGCTTTGGCCCATACAGACCGCGACACCGGCATTGATATCCGGGCCGTGCGCGAAATCTCGGACTATTGGGAAGGGGTGCGCGCGCAATATACCGCCTTTGAAGCCGGCAATCAGGCCCCTGCTTCTGAGGTTTACCTGCATGAAATGCCGGGCGGCCAGTTCACCAACCTCAAGGCGCAAGCCCGGTCGATGGGGTTGGAGGAGCGCTGGCACGAGGTGGCCCAAACCTATGCCGATGTGAACCAGATGTTTGGTGATATCGTCAAGGTCACGCCCAGTTCCAAAGTGGTCGGCGACATGGCGCTGATGATGGTCAGCCAGAACCTGACCCGCCAACAGGTCGAAGACCCGGCTCACGACACCGCCTTTCCTGACAGCGTGATTGACATGCTGCGCGGCAATCTGGGACAGCCGCCGGGGGGCTTTCCTAAGGCCATCATCGCCAAGGTTTTGAAGGACGAAACACCAAATACCGAACGTCCCGGCAAACACCTGAAAGCCCAGGATATTCAGGCGACGCGGGCCCGGGTTTCGGCCGAACTGGAAGGCTTCAAGCTGGATGACGAGGATCTGAACGCCTACCTGATGTATCCCAAAGTATTTCTGGATTACATGGGGCGGCACCGGATTTATGGCCCGGTCAGAACCCTGCCGACCCGGACGTTCTTTTACGGCATGGCCCCCAGCGAAGAAATCAGTGCCGAGATTGATCCCGGCAAGACCCTGGAAATCCGCCTGCAAACGGTTGGCGAAACCAACGATGATGGCGAGGTGAAGGTGTTCTTTGAACTGAACGGCCAGCCGCGTGTCATCCGGGTGCCAAACCGCAAGGTCAAGGCCGTCACCGCCAAGCGCCCCAAGGCCGCGGAAGGCAATCCAAGTCAGATCGGCGCGCCGATGCCCGGCGCCGTTGCCAGCGTCACGGTCGCGGTTGGGCAGAAGGTTGCTGCCGGGGATATGCTGTTAACCATCGAAGCGATGAAGATGGAAACCGGCATCCATGTCGATCACGACGCGGTGGTCAAGGCCGTGCATGTGCGGCCCGGCGACCAGATCGACGCCAAGGATTTGCTGGTGGAACTGGAATAACGCAAGCGACCCGACAAATGCTGCCAGGTCACTCTGGCAGCGCGCTCGTCAGGCAAACAGAGCGTCATATTGCTTGCGCAACTCGTTCTTCTGGACCTTGCCCATCGTGTTGCGCGGCAAGGCCTTTACCAAGAGGATCCGCTTGGGTTGCTTAAACTTTGCCAGCTTGCCGGTAATCTGTGACAGGATGGTTTCTTCGGTCAGGGTCGCGCCTTTTTCCGGGACGACAACGGCCACCACCGCTTCGCCAAAATCCTTGTGTGGCAAGCCGATTACCGCACTTTCCGTGACCCCCGGCAGATCGTCGATCAAAAGCTCGATCTCTTTTGGATAGACGTTATAGCCACCGGTGATGATCAGATCCTTGGCGCGACCAACGATGCTGACATAGCCATCAGCGTCGATCTGGGCCACGTCACCGGTCACAAAAAACCCGTTTTCGCGCAATTCTTCGGCGGTTTTTTCGGGCATCTGCCAGTAGCCGGCAAAGACATTCGGGCCGCGCACTTCCAGGATACCGACCGCACCTTTGGGCACCTCTTGCCCGTTGTCAGGATCGGTCACGATCACCTCAACCCCCGGCAGCGGAAAGCCGACCGTGCCTGCGCGCCTGTCACCGTCATAGGGGTTTGACGTGTTCATATTGGTTTCCGTCATGCCATAGCGTTCCAAAATCGCATGGCCAGTGACGCGGTGCCAGGCTTCATGGGTTTCGGCCAGCAACGGGGCTGAACCTGACACGAACAAGCGCATGTTCTTGGCCGCCCCGGCCAATCCGGGCGTTTCCAGCAGACGCACATAAAAGGTCGGCACCCCCATCAGGACGGAGGCTTTGGACATGTAATCGCGGATCACTTCGGCATCAAAACCGGCCATGAAAATACATGACGATCCGGCCATCAGGCTGATATTCGTGGCCACGAATAACCCATGCGTGTGAAAGATCGGCAAAGCGTGGATCAGCACATCGTCACGGGTGAAATGCCAGTAGTCTTTCAAGGTTTCGGAGTTTGACGCCAGTGCCCGGTGGGTCAGCATCGCGCCTTTGGATCGGCCGGTTGTGCC
>CAYXXQ010000227.1:0-6022 GCA_964469075.1 uncultured Rhodobacter sp. | reverse complement strand
CTGAAGGACGCGCATGAAACGCCCGTGTTTCAGACCCCAACCAGCATCAAAGCTGCACCCAGCCTTCCGGCGGTTTACCCTTGCCGGGGTGGAGGGTGCCGCAGTTGGGGCAGGTGCGGGCATCATGGTCGGCGTGGAAATCCTGATAGACTTTCGGCAAGGCTGTTACGATGCCTTCAGGGTTGGCCAGTGATACTTCGACACGATGCACCAGTGCCTTGCAGTTAAAGCAATACCACTCAAACCCCTCCATCATACCGGGTTGGCGCGGGGCCTCGACAACGATGCCGATGGACCCTTCCTGAGGGCGTTGCGGGGCGTGGCGGGTGTGCGGTGGCAGCATAAAAACATCGCCTTCATGCAGCACGACATCGTAAACCTCACCGCCCTCGGCGATCTTTAGCATCATGTCGCCCTTGACCTGATAAAACCATTCCTCCACCGGGTCGTCATGGAAATCCATCCGGGTATTTGGCCCGCCGACGATCATCACAATCATGTCGGTCCCGTGGTGCAGCAGTTGGTTATTCACCGGTGGTTTCAGCTTGTCTGCATTGTCTTCGACCCATTTTTTAAAGTTGAACGGGATGAGGTTTGGATGCTGGGCCATGTGATCCTCTGACGGTTGGGCGTGCCAAGTTTTCGGCGACGCTTAGGGGAATTCTCTGAAAAACTAGTGGATTTATCCGCAAAGACAGAGGGAAAATGCTGAAAACAGCTATCCAAATTTCGGATAGCCACTCGGATTGCATGGCGCAAACTGCATTATCATCCGCATATGCCCCATCAACAAGTCGGCCTTTCGGTCGCTAAATCCCCGCTGCAGTTTCACGCAGGGCTTGCAGGAACGCAGCGCCAGCCGGGGAGAAATCCCCGCCATCGCGATAGGAAACGCCGACCGGGCCATCACCAAAAGGCACGTTCCAGTCGATCTTTTTCAACAGCCCGCTTTTGATGTCTTGCGCGGCGACATGGGCGGGCATCAGGCCGATCAGGTTCTGTGTTTGCAGCAATGCGCGATTGGTCAGGTAGGAAATCGATTCAACCGCAACCAGCGGCAAATACTGGCCTTGTGCGATGAAAAACTGATCAAGTTGCCGCCGCAAGCTGGTTTCGGGAGGCGGTAAAATCCAGCCAAATGGTTTCAGCGCGGCAAAGTCCAAGGACAGCACCCCTGCCAACGGATGTGACTGCCCGGTGACGGCCAGTATACGTTCGTGCAGAAGGGTCTCCTGGGCGATTTCATTTCGGTGACGATGCGTAGGCAACCGACCGACGACAAAGTCGATTTCGCCAGACCTGAGGGCGGGCATCAGGACTTCGTTCGTGCCCTCAACAATCTTGATCGCAACCTTGGGGCGGTCGGCCATCAAGCGCGCAACAGCCATCGGCAACAGATGCGGTGAGGCCGCCAGCAGCGTGCCAACAACCACTCGTCCTGTGCTGCCATCGTTCAGATCGTCCAGCTCCTGCGCTGCATTAGACACCTGTGCAAAGATCAGTTTGCCGTGGCGGATCAGGGCCTGGCCAAACGGTGTCGGGATGACGCCGCGATTGGTGCGCTGAAACAGTTGCACCTCAAAATCCAGCTCCAGATCCTTGATCATTTTGGTGGCGGCGGGTTGGGATACATTGAGTTCGCGCGCGGCGTTTTGGATGTTATTATGCTTGCCCACAGCCACCAGCAAGCGCAGTTGCTTTAGCTTCAGGCGCGTCAGAACGCGGTCAACGATACGAGTGTGACGACTGGCCAAAATGCCCCCTAAAACCGGATGGAGTTGCAAAGCTGGGTGATGGTGCTGACAACACTCATGGCGGCCAGGGCAGAGGTTCGCGGATTGCCAGGCAGGGTCTTGCCGATGATGCGAAACGTGAAGCTGCCGAAGTCACCGGTCGCGTGGATCTCATGGATATTGTCGGAAATATCTGGATCTGCGATCAGCGTCACCTCGGTTGCATCAAACCCGAGGCCGGCCAAGGCGACGGCGGCTGCGACATTGGCGTTTTTAGGATACTCAAGCGCCGCCTTGCGGGCCGAGCCTTCAAAATGCACCTGCGCGCCTTTGGACATATCCGCCAGATCAATCCGCGTCTCAGCGGCTGAGCCTTTCCAACCCTGCGGCGGTTTTCGACCGATATAACGCACTTGCGAAAGCGTCCCGGCAGCAGCGGCGCGCAAGGTGTCAAGCCCGCCGATTGCGCCGCTGGCCAGATGCAGCACGGCATTTCCGTCCTGCGCCGCGCGATCAAGCGCCACCGCCAGATCGTGATCGGCCAGCGCGCCGATTGAAACCGTTGTCAGATCATAGCCGCGTCGCAGCAGATCGGCCCCGTATTGACGCAGGGCCGCATGCCCGGCGCAGTCAATCACGTGATCAAGATCACGCGGCAAGCCAGCAACATTGTCGGTTATTACCAGTCCTTCGCCAGCCTTGACTGGCATTGCCGCCACACGTTCAGGGCGCAACAGATAGGCGGCAATCACATGGCCGCGCTTTTCAAGCTCTGCCGTTGCATATTGGGCAATTGCGCCGTTACCAATCAGACCAAGTCGCATCTTCACCTCGTTATAAATCGTGGTTTATTTCTACCCTAACCCGCCGGGTATTCAATTGGGTTATATCTGGATGTGATAATTCGATTTGGCATTTCTGACTGTATTTGGTGTTGTCAGGCGCAGATCGACCCAATTCAGGTGCGCCATGACGGCCGAAAACCATCGCTATATCGGTACTTCGCCCCCTCGGCGGGAGGATCGCGTGCTGGTGGAAGGGCGCGGGCAGTTTGCCGACGATGTGGCGCTTAACGATCCTTTACATGTGGTGTTTGTGCGCAACCAGTTTGGCGCCGGGCAGATAGCTTCGGTAGATCTTGAGGATGCCCGCACCACTGACGGTGTGTTTGCCGTGCATGCGGGCGGGGACGTGGCCGGACTTGGCGCGTTGTCGGTCAATCCGGTCCTGACAATCCTGCATCTGCCGGATTTCCCGATCCTGGCGGAACACGATCTTAACGCGCTGGGCCAGCCTCTTGCCGCTGTGCTGGCGCATAGTGAACTTGCAGCGCTTGACGCGGCGGAACTGGTCTTCGTTGATATCGACGAGTGCCCGCACAAGGCCACGACGATTGCCAAACAAAGCTGGCAATCCGGCGATGTTGCGTCGGCATTTGAGGCGGCCGCACATATCGTTGACTGCCAAGTGCACCATCCGCGATTGGCGCCATCGCCGATGGAACCTCGCGCGATTGCTGTGGCCTACGACGCGGTCAGCGATAGCGTTACGGTCTGGCATTCAACTCAGACACCGCATCGCACGCGGTCGGAACTCGGCAGTATTTTGGGCGTGGATGCCGGGCGCATTCGGGTGATTGCGCCGCATGTTGGCGGTGCGTTTGGCATGAAAGCCTCACTTTATCCGGAAGACGTTTTTGCGGTGTGGGCCGCCTTTCACCACAAGCGCGACATCAAATGGAAGGCCAGCCGGTCGGAGGAGTTTTTGTCAGCAACCCAAGGCCGTGGCGTCACCAGCAAGGGCCGGTTGGCGCTGGATGCGGATGGGATAATCCTGGGACTTGAGGCCGAAATTACTGCCCCGGTCGGGGCTTGGCTGCCTAATAGCGGGTTGATCACAGCCTGGAATGCGGCACGGGTATTACCGTCTGGCTACAGCATTTCGGCGATTGATGTGACAACCCAGGCGGTGACCGATGGCTTGGGGCCGATGGGCATCTATCGCGGCGCTGGACGCCCCGAAGCCAACTGCCTGATGGAGCGTCTGATTGATAAAGCCGCGCGTGTCAGTGGCATTGATCCGGTTGAAATCAGGCGCAAAAACCTGCTGGTCCCGGGCGATCTTCCGCACACTACGGCCACCGGTAACCTGTTGGATTCAGGTGATTATCCGCGTGCTCTAGATATGCTCTGCGAACGGGCTGACTACTCTGCCTTGCTGACAGATCGCGACACGCGCCGCGCAGCGGGGGAGCTGATTGGGATTGGCCTTGGCCTTTATCTTGAACCCTCCGGCAGCGGCTGGGAAACGGCGCGGGTGACCCTTGATGAAACCGGCGTTTTGGTCGCCAGCGGCAGTTCTTCCCAAGGGCATGGTCGCGAAACCGCTTTTGCCCAGATCGCAGCAGATACACTTGGCGAAGCGATGGACAGGATCAGCGTTGTGCTGGCAGATACCGGCCAAACCCCGGAAGGGATTGGCGCACTTGCCAGCCGGTCAACGGCAATTGGGGGCAGCGCGGTAATGGTTGCCTGTCAGGACATCTGCACGCGCCGCGATGCGGGGCAATCCCTGCCGATCACCGCTGAAATCCGTTATGAAAACCAGGGTCAGGCATGGGGCTATGGGGCCTATCTGGCGGTGATGTCAGTTGACCGGGCCACCGGGGTAGGAACGGTTGAACAGATCACGGCCGTCGATGACAGCGGGGTGATTATCAACCCGAAACTGGTCGAAGGGCAAATCCTGGGCGGGATTGCCCAGGGCCTTGGTGAGGCCATGATGGAGGCCGTGATTTATGATGCTGACGGTCAGCTTTTAACCGGGTCTTTCATGGATTATGCGATGCCAAGGGCCGCCGATATGCCGCCGATCAGCCTGCATGAATTCAGCACACCAAGCCCCATGAACATTCTGGGCGCCAAAGGTGTGGGTGAGGCCGGCACCATCGGCGCACCCGCTGCGATTTTGAACGCGGCGATTGACGCCCTCGGCCCACTTGGGGTGACGGATTTGAAAATGCCACTAACGGGGCAAACGCTTTGGCGGGCCATCCGCGACGCAGAACAAGGACAGGACACATGAAATACGCCAAACTCGACGCCAAGGATTATGCCCGCGAAAACATGCGCGGTATCTGGGCGGCTGCGCTGAACCCGTTCCATCAGGATGGTTCGTTTAACGAGGCCGGGTTGCGCCAGAATATCCGCCACTGGATTGACGATCTCGACATTCAGGGCCTGTTTATTGCCGGTAAGCAGGGCGAGTTTTTTTCGATGTCGCTGGAAGAACGCAAACGTAATATGGAAATCGCGGTGGATGAATGCGGCAATACGACCGCGACGATCATGTCGGCTTCCGATCAGAATGCAACCACTGTTCTAGAGCTCGCGCTGCACGCGCAAAACTGCGGCGCGGATTATGTTGTCGTGCATGCGCCGGTGCTTAGCTTTTGCCATGATCGTGATGAGCTTCTTTTCAACTATTACAAGTGGTTGTGCGATCACCTCGACATCGGCATCGCGATGTGGAGCCATCCTGACAGCGGTTATCTGATGCAACCTGAAACCTGCGCGCGGATCGCAGAATTGCCCAATATCGTGGCGATCAAATACTCCGTCCCGCGTGAAATGTATGTGCGGCTGACCCATATGGTTGGCGATAAAATCCAGGTTTCAACCTCCGCCGAGGCGGAGTGGCTTGATAATATTGAGGAGTTGAACTGGAAACTTTACCTCTGTTCGTCGCCGCCGTATCAGCTGCAAACTCGGAACGACAAGCGCATGCATGGCTATACCCAACTGGCCTTTGCTGGCAAATTTGCCGAGGCCCGCAAGCTCCGCGACAGCCTTGATCCGGTGCGCGCCGCAATCGCGCGCACCAAGCCCGGCGGCAAGCCAACTGCGCATGGCAAGTATTGGCAGGAACTGCTGGGCCAGATCGGCGGTGCCGTGCGCCACCCGATGCTGGAACTGACCGAGGCCGAAAAGGCCGCCACTCGCGAAGCCTTTGAGACCTGCGGCTTGAAACTATGAAGAAGGGGAGGGTTTGATATGGAAATGTCCGGCGAACACCTGATCCCCGCAAGCCGCAGCGCTGTCTGGGCGGCACTGAACGATGCCGAAATCCTGCATGCCTGCATCCCGGGTTGTGAGGAAATCGCAAAAACCTCAGACACCGAAATGTCAGCCAAGGTTCGGTTGAAAATCGGGCCGGTTAAGGCGCGATTTACCGGGGAAGTAACCTTGTCGGACATTATTATTCCCGAAAGCTACGTGATTTCCGGCAAG
>CAYXXQ010000226.1:4415-6035 GCA_964469075.1 uncultured Rhodobacter sp. | reverse complement strand
TTAAAATCTGACAAGAATTTTCTAAGCGACGAAAGCGGCGCGGTCTCGGTAGATATGGTGGCGATTATCGCCGCCGTTGTGACCCTGGGCCTGGGAACGGCCAATGTGATGCGCGGCGGGCTTGATAATTCCAGCGCCGATATCCGCGACTACTTAAGTGGAATCCAGATTTCATCGAATTTTGAGGGCAGCCTGGGCGATGACACCGGCGACATTATCGACCTCTCTGGCGGTGATGGTGATGACGACAGTGACGGCGGCGACGGTGAGGATGGAGAAGGCGACGGCGATGGTGACGGCGACGGTGACGGCAGTGGCGATGGTGATGGCGGCGATGGTGGAGAAGGTGACGGCGGTTCTGGCAGCGACAGCGGTTCTGGTGGCGACAGTGGCTCGGGAAGTGACAGTGGCTCGGGAAGTGACAGTGGATCTGGCGGCAGCGGTGGTTCGGGCAGTGACGATGGCTCCAGCTCGTATGGCTCGGGCGGGTCTGGCGGCGACGGTGGCTCGGGCGGCAGTGGCGGTTCGGGCTAAACAGGCCAGGGGTGAAGGTGTTTGGCTGTCAGCGTTCACGAAAACTCTGCAATATTGGCACAGAACCGGCGTATTTTCGTGAAACGATCAGGCAAGGACCGACTTATGGGGGCACAATATTTTGATCCGGTTACATGAAAGAATGTACTATGGAACGGTTTGGAAACAGCAGCATAACGCAGTTGAAGACAACAGTTACGGCGTTTTTCAAGGATGAATCCGGGGCGGTGACCACGGATCATGTGGTGTTGATGGGCGGCGCAGTGGTGATCGCCCTTCTGGCGCTCGGCAACTACTCCAACGGCTTGGAATTTCTGGCCAATGACCGCAAAGCAACCCTGTCCGGGTATCGCGGAATATCATCCGCAGCCGACAATCCCGACCTGACAGGCGGCGCTGGCAGCGGCGCTGGCGATGGAGATGGCGACGGCGGGGATAACGGTTCCGGCGGTGGCGATGGCGGTTCTGGCGGCGCGGACGATGGGTCTGGCGGTGGCGATGGCGACGACGACGGTTCTGGCAGCGACAGTGGCTCTGGCGGGGACAATGGCTCTGGCGGTGGCGGTTCTGGTGGCGAGGACAATGGCTCCGGCTCTGTAAATGACAACGGATCGGGTAATGACAACGGCTCTGTAAATGACAACGGGTCGGGTAGTGACAACGGGTCGGGTAATGACAACGGGTCTGGCTGATGAGTCCATAGGCAAGGGTGTTTGGCTGTCAGAGTTCACGAAAACTCCGCAATATTGGCACAGAACCGGCGTATTTTCGTGAAACGATCAGGCAAGAACAGCCTTATGGGGGCACCATACACTGATCGGGTTACATGAAGGAATTTACAATGGAACGCTTTGGAAACAGCAGCATAGCGCAGTTGAAGACAACAGTTACGGCGTTTTTCCAGGATGAATCCGGGGCTGTAACGACCGATGAAGTCGTGATGATGGGTGGTGCAGTGGTGATCGCCCTTCTGGCGCTTGGCAATTACTCCAACGGCTTGGAATTTCTGGCCAATGACCGCAAAGAAACCTTGTCCGGGTATCGCGGAATATCATCCGCAGCCGACAATCCCGACCTGACCGGCGG
>CAYXXQ010000226.1:0-4315 GCA_964469075.1 uncultured Rhodobacter sp. | reverse complement strand
TGTCCGGGTATCGCGGAATATCATCCGCAGCCGACAATCCCGACCTGACCGGCGGTGGCGGTGGCGGCGGAGGTTCCGGCGGTTCCGGCGGAGGCTCTGGTGGCTCAGGCGGTTCCGGAGGCTCTGGCGGCGGTTCTGGTGGCTCAGGCGGCTCTGGTGGATCTGGTGGCAGCGGTGGTTCTGGCGGCGGCTCAGGTGGTTCTAGCGGTTCCGGAGGCTCTGGTGGCAGCGGAGGTTCAGGCGGTTCAGGGGGCTCTGGTGGCGGTTCTGGAGGTTCCGGTGGCAGCAGTGGTTCTGGCGGTGGCTCAGGTGGTTCTGGCGGTTCCGGAGGCTCTGGCGGAGGTTCCGGCGGCTCTGGTGGCGGTTCCAGTGGCTCTGGTGGCAGCGGTGGCTCTGGTGGAGGCTCTGGTGGCAGCGGTGGCTCTGGTGGAGGCTCAGGTGGCTCCGGTGGCGGATCTGGCAGCGGGTCTGGCGGCTCGGGCAGTGGCAGTGGCGCGTTTGGCAGCGGTTCTGGCAGCGGCGGGTCCGGCAGCGGCTCGGGCAGCGGGCATTCGGCCTTGGACGCCGATGACGGTCTGTTTGCCAACATGAACTATCAGAATTTCAACTACCTGACGGGTGGCAATGGCCAGGATGTCTCGTTCGGTTGAATATCTGACAGTATGAAATCAAATCGCCGTTCGGGTCATTCCCGGGCGGCGTTTTGCTGTTTGCGGCTGGCAAAGCGGCATGTTTCGTCTGGACGCTGGCAGGGCAGACCGCTAGACCGGAAAGACCAGCATTAAGGGGGGCTAATGGCACGGGCATTCGTATTTCCGGGACAAGGCGCGCAGGCAATTGGCATGGGCAAGGCCTTGGCCGAGGCTTATCCGGCGGCTAAAGCAGTTTTCGATGAGGTTGACGATGCGTTGGGCGAAGATTTGTCCGGCCTGATCTGGCAGGGCGACATCGCGGATCTGACGCTAACCGCCAATGCGCAGCCGGCTTTGATGGCGATGTCGATCGCCTCTTTGCGGGCCCTTCAGGTCGAAGGTGTTGCACCGGATGCGGCGGCATATATGGCCGGGCATTCGCTGGGGGAATATTCTGCCCTTTGTGCGGCGGGGGCGCTTGATCTGGCGGATACCGCACGGCTGTTGCGGGTGCGCGGTCAGGCGATGCAGGAAGCCGTGCCCGTGGGCGTGGGCGCGATGGCTGCCTTACTGGGGCTCGATTTTCAAACGGCGTCTGAGGTTGCTGCGGAGGCGGCTGAGGGCGATGTTTGCGCGGCCGCCAATGACAATGACCCGGGCCAGGTGGTGGTGTCAGGCCATAAGGCCGCGGTTGAACGTGCGGTTGAGATTGCCAAGGCCAGGGGGGCCAAGCGGGCGGTGCTGCTGCCGGTCTCGGCGCCGTTTCATTGTGCATTGATGGCACCTGCGGCCGATGTGATGGCGACAGCCCTTGCAGATGTGACGATCAAAGCGCCGCTGGTGCCGGTTGTCGCCAATATCAAGGCCGAGGCGGTGACGGATCCTGAAGAAATTCGCAGCCTGCTGATCCGGCAGGTCACGGGGTCAGTGCGCTGGCGGGAAAGCATGGGCTGGATAGGCCAGCAGGGTGTCACCGAGTTTTACGAAATCGGTGCGGGCAAGGCCTTGTCGGGAATGATCCGGCGGATCAACCGCGAGGCAGTTTGTCAGGCGATCGGCACGCCGGAAGACGTGGCCAAGGCCGCATCAGCGATTAACTAGGGAGCGGAAATGTTTGATTTAACAGGTAAAAATGCACTGGTCACGGGCGCGTCTGGCGGCATCGGGGCGGCGATTGCGACGGTTTTGCATCGGGCCGGGGCGACGGTTGCGCTGTCCGGGACGCGGGTATCGCCGCTGGAAGCGCTGGCGGCGGAGCTTGGTGATCGCTGCCATGTGATGCCCTGCAATCTGTCGGACGCGGCGGCCGTGGACGGCTTGCCGAAAGAGGCGATTGCGGTGATGGGGTCGCTGGATATTTTGGTGAACAATGCCGGGGTGACGAAGGATAATATTTTCATGCGGATGTCGGACGAGGATTGGGCCAGTGTTCTGGATATCAACCTGACATCGACGATGCGACTGTGCCGGGGATCGCTGCGCGGTATGATGAAGGCGCGTTGGGGGCGGATTATCAATATCTCGTCCATTGTTGGCACCACGGGCAATCCGGGGCAGGCGAATTATGCGGCCTCCAAGGCCGGGATGGTCGGGATGTCAAAATCCATCGCCTATGAGGTTGCAACGCGGGGCATCACGGTTAATAGCGTGGCCCCCGGTTTCATTGAGACCGCGATGACGGAAAAATTGACCGATGATCAGAAATCAGCGATCATGAAATCCATTCCCGCCGGTCGGATGGGGCAAAGCGATGAAATCGCCGCGGCGGTTTTGTATCTTGCGTCAAATGAAGGCGGTTACGTCACGGGGCAGACGCTGCATGTCAATGGCGGCATGGCGATGATCTGAGACGGGTGGATTTGCTGCGCGAAACCATTTGCCATCGGCGGTATGTGTGCTATAGCGCCCCTCAGATTTGCCAATAGGGTATTCGCGCAAGCAATGCGGTGCCGCCCTGTTAGAGGGGCAATGACGCAGCCAGAATAAGGTTGCAATGCCAAGGAATCGGGACTGTGCTCCCGCAACTATGAGGAAATGAGATATGAGCGACATCGCAGATCGCGTTAAGAAAATTGTTGTCGAGCACCTGAGCGTCGAAGAAGACAAGGTGACCGAAAGCGCGTCTTTCATTGATGATTTGGGCGCTGACAGCCTGGATACGGTTGAGCTGGTCATGGCGTTCGAAGAAGAGTTCGGCATCGAGATTCCGGATGATGCGGCGGAAACCATCCAGTCGTTTGGCGATGCAGTGAAGTTCATCACCGAAGCTTCCTGACCCTTCGATCAGCACAGAATTTCCAGAAAGGCGCCGGTTTCGGCGCCTTTTTGCGTTTTGGGGCTGGTAACGTATGTGGGCCTGTTGCGCCGGGGTGGATTGTGTTGGGCGTTGCTGTGAGTATTTGGGCAATAAAGAAGCCTGTGTTTGGCAGGGGATGGGCGTGACCCTGCGTAAGTCTGTGATGAACGGGTGATCCGGGGCGGGGTCTTGCCGGGTTTGGCTTGCCCCTTTGGGGGTAGATTGTGTATCAGGTGCCAAAGAGGCAGTATCTGAGGACATGAATATGCGTCGAGTGGTTGTGACAGGCCTTGGAATGGTGACCCCGCTGGCCTCGGGTGTGGAAGAAACCTGGGCGCGGTTGTTGGATGCACAAAGTGGTGCCGGGCCGATCACCCGGTTTGATGCGGCACATTTGGCGACGACCTATGCGTGTGAAATCCCTTTTGGTGACGGCAGCGGTGGTACGTTTAATCCAGATGACTGGATGGCCCCGAAAGAACGGCGCAAGGTTGATGATTTCATTCTTTACGGCATAGCGGCGGCTGTTCAGGCGGTTCAGGATGCTGACTGGATGCCTGAGGATGAAGAGGAACGGTTGCGGACCGGGGTTTTGATCGGCTCGGGCATTGGCGGGCTGACCTCGATCGCGGAAACGGCGATTGTGTTAAAAGAGCGCGGGCCGCGTCGGGTCTCGCCATTTTTTATTCCCGGGGCTTTGATCAATCTGGTGTCGGGGCAAGTGTCGATCCGCTACGGATTTAAGGGGCCGAACCATGCGGTTGTGACGGCCTGTTCGACCGGCGCGCATGCGATCGGTGACGCAGCACGTCTGATCATGCTGGGCGATGCTGACGTGATGGTGGCAGGTGGGGCCGAAGCGCCGATTTCTGAGATCGGTATTGCCGGGTTTAATGCCTGCAAGGCGCTGTCAACCGCCAGGGGCGACAACCCAGAGGCGGCATCGCGGCCTTATGATCGGGATCGTGACGGGTTTGTCATGGGCGAAGGAGCCGGGATTGTTGTGCTTGAGGAATATGAGCATGCAAAGGCCCGGGGCGCGAAAATTTACGCTGAGGTTTTGGGCTATGGCCTGTCGGGCGATGCTTATCATATCACGGCCCCAGCGGCTGATGGTGATGGCGGGTTTCGCGCGATGCAGGCGGCGCTGAAGAACGCTGGGCTGGCACCCTCGGACATTGACTATGTCAACGCGCATGGCACGTCGACGATGGCGGATACGATTGAATTGGGCGCGGTTGAGCGGTTGTTGGGTGAGGCGGCGTCGGATGTGACGATGTCGTCAACCAAGTCGGCGATTGGGCATTTGCTGGGGGCGGCGGGCGCCGTTGAGGCGATTTTCTGCATTCTGGCGATCCGCGATCAAGTGGCGCCGCCGACGCTAAAC
>CAYXXQ010000225.1:0-6046 GCA_964469075.1 uncultured Rhodobacter sp. | reverse complement strand
TGATCCGTTTTAACCGCATGGGCCAAACCCCATACACAGACTCTCGGATACTCCCCTGTGTGGCCCACTGCAAACACATAGATCGGGGTTTTCGATTCATCTTTGATGGAATGCAAGTTGCTCCGAATCTGTGGCTATCCCCGCTCTAGCGCTGCAAAATTCCCTCTTGCCAACCACCCTTAACCCCCCTATACGGCCCACTTCTACACTGACTCCATCGGAATCAGGGTGACCTGTGTGCCTGCTTGTCGGGTGCGAAGCGGGCCCACCGGTGATGTTGAAAGGATATAGCGTCATGAGCGCATCAGAGCTGCACGACAAAACACCAGACCAACTGCGGGAAGAGCTGGCCAATCTGAAGAAAGAGGCGTTCAACCTCCGTTTTCAGGCGGCCACCGGCGCATTGGAAAACACCGCCCGCATGAAAACGGTTCGCCGTGAAGCCGCGCGTGTGAAAACTGTACTGAACCAAAAGGCCGCGTCAGCGGCTGCTGAATAAGAGGAGCGTGAACAATGCCCAAGCGTATACTTACCGGCACTGTGACAAGCGACCAGAACGCGCAGACCGTAACGGTTTCCGTTGAACGCCGCTTCACGCATCCGGTTCTGAAGAAAACCATTCGTAAGTCCAAGAAATACCGGGCGCACGATGCAAATAACCAATTCAAGGTTGGCGACCAGGTCCGTATCCAGGAATGTGCGCCGATTTCGAAGACCAAACGCTGGGAAGTTGTTGTCGAGGCTTAGGCCGGAACACTTTCCAGTATAATCGAAACCGTGGGGCCAAAACTGCAAAGGGTCCCCACAGGTCGGGAGAAACCAAATGATCCAGATGCAGACAAACCTGGATGTTGCTGACAACAGCGGCGCACGCCGTGTGCAGTGCATCAAGGTTCTGGGCGGCTCCAAGCGTAAATACGCTTCGGTCGGCGACATCATCGTTGTTTCTGTGAAAGAAGCCATTCCACGCGGTCGCGTGAAAAAAGGCGACGTTCGCAAAGCAGTGGTTGTGCGCACCGCCAAGGAAGTCCGTCGCGAAGACGGCACAGCCATTCGTTTCGATCGGAACGCGGCTGTCATGCTGAACACAGCAGGTGAGCCTATCGGCACACGTATCTTCGGGCCAGTTGTTCGCGAACTTCGCGCGAAAAACTTTATGAAGATCATCTCGCTTGCACCGGAGGTGCTGTAAGATGGCTGCGAAATTGAAAAAAGGTGACAAGGTCATCGTGCTGACCGGCAAGGACAAGGGCAAACAGGGTGAGATTTCATCGGTTGACCCGAAGGCCGGTAAGGCCATCGTTTCCGGCGTGAACATGGCGATCCGCCACACCAAACAAAGCCAGGCCTCTCAAGGTGGGCGCATCCCGCAAGCGATGGCGATCCAACTTTCCAACTTGGCGATGGTTGACCCAAAAGACGGCGGCGCGACCCGCGTTGGCTTCCGCATGGAAGGCGACAAGAAAGTCCGTTACGCCAAAAAATCGGGAGAAGTGATCAATGGCTGATTATACCCCCCGCCTGAAGTCTGCCTACAAGGCCACCGTACGCGGTGCCTTGAAGGAAGAGTTTTCATACAAGAACGACATGCAGATCCCGCGTCTGGACAAAATCGTCCTGAACATGGGTGTCGGTGAAGCGGTTGCAGACAGCAAGAAAATCCGCTCAGCCGAGGCTGATCTGACCGCGATTGCCGGTCAGAAAGTTGTCATCACCAAAGCCAAGAACTCCATCGCTGGGTTCAAGGTACGGGAAGACATGCCGCTGGGTGTCAAGGTCACGCTGCGCGGTGACCGGATGTATGAATTTCTGGACCGTCTGGTCACAGTGGCCATGCCCCGCGTTCGCGACTTTCGCGGCGTTTCCGCCAAAAGCTTCGATGGCCACGGCAACTATGCCCTGGGTCTGAAAGAGCATATCGTTTTCCCCGAGATTGATTTCGACAAAGTCGATGTCATGTGGGGGATGGACATCGTCATCTGCACCACCGCGAATACCGATGCAGAAGCAAAAAGCCTGTTGAAGCATTTCAACATGCCCTTCAACAGCTGATCGCGGACAGGAGAGAGAACATGGCAAAAACTGCAATGATCCAACGTGAAATCAAGCGTCAGAAGCTGGTGGACAAATACGCCGCCAAACGCGCCGCGCTGAAAGAGATTGCTCGCAATCTGGATCTGCCAATGGAAGAGCGTTTCAAAGCGCGTCTGAAATTGGCCAAACTGCCCCGCAATTCGTCGGAGACCCGTCTGCACAATCGCTGCCAGATCACTGGTCGTCCGCACGGATATTATCGCAAACTTAAAGTGTCTCGGATCGCGTTGCGTGATCTGGCCTCGTTTGGTCAGATCCCCGGCATGGTCAAGTCAAGCTGGTAGGGGAGGAATTTAGAAATGATGAACGACCCTATCGGTGATATGCTGACCCGTATCCGTAACTCGTCCATGCGTGGTAAATCCACCGTGCGCACCCCGGCGTCAAAACTGCGCGCCTGGGTTCTGGATGTGTTGCAGGGCGAAGGCTATATCCGCGGCTACGAAACCGCCACCAGCAAAGATGGCCACCCGGAACTGGAAATCAGCCTGAAGTATTTTGATGGCACCCCGGTTATCCGTGAGCTGAAGCGCGTATCGACCCCCGGTCGCCGCGTTTATGCTGGTGTTTCCGACATCCCAACCGTCCGTCAGGGCCTTGGGATTGCAATCGTCTCCACACCTAAAGGTGTGATGTCCGATGCGCAGGCTCGTACCGACAATGTCGGTGGCGAAGTTCTGTGCACGGTCTTCTAAGGAGGACTGCTTATGTCACGAATTGGTAAGAAACCGGTCGAACTGCCCAGCGGTGTTACCGCCACGGTGTCCGGCCAGACCGTTGAAGTGAAGGGCCCGAAAGGCGTCCGCAGCTTCACCGCGACGGACGATATTGATGTCACAATGGCGGATAACGCGATTTCGGTGCTGCCACGCGGCAAATCCAAACGCGCCCGTCAGCAATGGGGCATGTCCCGCACCCAGGTCGCAAACTGCGTCACCGGCGTTTCCGATGGCTTCAAGAAAGAGCTTGAGATCAACGGCGTTGGTTACCGGGCCCAGATGCAGGGCAATGTCCTGAAACTGGCGCTTGGCCTGTCGCATGACGTGAATTTCGAGGTTCCGGCCGGTGTCACAATCACCGCCCCGAAGCCGACCGAAATCATCGTCGAAGGGATTGACCAGCAGGTTGTCGGCGAAGTTGCCGCGAACATCCGCAAATGGCGCAAACCAGAACCTTACAAAGGTAAAGGCATCAAATACAAAGATGAGTATATCTTCCGTAAGGAAGGCAAGAAGAAATAGGGGACCAGACACATGGCTAAAACTAAGCGCGATCTGTTCCTTAAGCGCCGTATGCGCGTTCGGAACAAACTCAAGAAACATGCGGGCGACAGCTTGCGTCTTTCTGTTCACCGGTCTTCCAAAAACATCTCGGTCCAGTTGATCGACGATGTGAAGGGGATCACTTTGGCTTCGGCGTCGTCTTTGGAAAAAGATCTCGGCGTGGTTGGCAAGAACAATGTCGAAGCATCGGCCAAAGTGGGTGCGGCAATTGCCGAACGCGCGAAAAAAGCCGGCGTTTCGGAATGTTACTTTGACCGTGGGGGCTTCCTTTTCCACGGCAAAGTCAAAGCCCTTGCAGACGCGGCCCGCGAAGGCGGTCTGAAGTTCTAAGACTTGCAGGTGGGCCTTTTGTTAGGTCCACCTCGATGATCCGGGCCTCGGGTTGAACCGGGGCACCTGGATTGGATTTGACGGGCGCTGCCCGAACCCAAGGAGGCCTTCAATGGCTCGAGATGACAACCGCCGGAACAATCGCCGCGACCGCGACGAGACCCCGGAATTCGCCGATCGCCTGGTTGCGATCAACCGCGTTTCCAAGACCGTTAAAGGCGGGAAACGCTTTGGCTTTGCAGCCCTTGTCGTTGTAGGCGACCAAAAAGGCCGTGTAGGTTTTGGCAAAGGCAAAGCGAAAGAGGTCCCCGAGGCCATTCGCAAAGCGACCGAGCAAGCCAAGCGCCAGATGATCCGTGTGCCGCTGCGCGAAGGCCGCACGCTGCACCATGACACCGAAGGCCGTCACGGCGCCGGTAAAGTGGTTATGCGCACCGCCCCGCAAGGAACAGGCATCATCGCCGGTGGTCCGATGCGGGCCGTATTTGAAATGCTGGGTGTGCAGGATGTTGTGTCCAAATCGCTTGGCTCGGCGAACCCTTACAACATGATCCGCGCAACGATTGACGGGCTGAAGCAAGAAAGCTCCCCCCGGATGGTTGCGCAGCGTCGTGGCAAGAAGGTTTCCGACATTCTTCCCAAAACCGAGGCTGCCCCTGTGGCGGCTGAAGCCGAAGCTGCGGAGGCCTGAGGAACATGGCAAAGACAATCGTTGTAAAACAGACCGGCTCACCGATCCGCCGCCCCGCCAAACAGCGTGCCACGCTGGTTGGCCTTGGCCTCAACAAGATGCACAAAACCCGCGAGTTGGAAGATACCCCTTCGGTGCGCGGCATGATCGCCAAGATCCCGCATATGGTTGAGATCGTGGAAGAAAAGGGCTAAGCGCCTTTTCTTCAACCCCGGACCCGCTCCAGGGTCTCTGGTTAGCTAGGCGGTCCCGCATCACGTGCGGGACACCGAAATTGAAAAACGCTCTGCGAGTAATCGTGGGGCGTTTTTTGTTTGCGTTTGTTTTTTGTCCGATTCAAACAGCTTCGTTGGAAAAAACTAAGTTGTGAATTTCATTTTTAAAGATGCAAAGGAAAGACTCCAAGTGGTCGGGGGTTAGCGATCTAAGTGGCATCGGAAAGCACTCAACTGAAGCGACTCTGGACTTCACGCCTAGGTATCTTGCTCCTTGCTTGGCATCGGCATGAAGATAGACAAACTCCGGCGGCAATTTCAGGAATCCTTCCCCAATCCTTTGTGCGACGTCATAACTGAGTAATTCGCCTGCCCCATGGATTGAATCACAAACCCCTAATACAAGGTTATGCAATTCATCAAATGATTTGCAATCACGAATCGACTGCGAAATTGCTAACAATTTTTCCTTGAGTTCCAAGAGGACGTGCTTGGATATTCTGTATTGATGGGGGTGACGGTTTCCATTCGCCATAGTCGACAGTGACGCAATGGAAATGGCCAATTCCAAGCTTGTCATTTTGCAAAATTCTTCATCGCAGAGAAGGCATTCGGGGGATTTGAGATACTGCTGGAGCAGCACTTTCAGTCCTTCATGTAGACATAAATTCATAGAGGGATACTAATCCAAGCAATCGTGCATTCAAAGAAGATTAAAACCCGGATCGCTCGCGATCCGCAGCGCCCGGACCTCCCCCATGGGGAGGGCGCTTCACGCCCACCCCGAGGTCCGGGCGCTGCCCTTGTGTGTTGTGCTGTTTGGTTTGCGTCAGGTAGGCTCTGGCAAAACCACCCGGAGACCCACATGATCGTCAAATCCCTTTCCGACATCCTAAACACCGCCGCCCATATCAAAGGCGATGCGTTTGAAAGTCGTCGGGTGCTGCTGGCGCAAGACGGGCTTGGCTATTCGCTGCATGACACGATCTGCAAGCACGGAACCGAGCAGTATCTGCATTACAAGAACCACATCGAGGCGAATTATTGCATCGAGGGCGAGGGTGAGGTTGAGAATGTGGCCACCGGCGAAATCTACCCGTTGTCGCCCGGCACGATCTATGTGCTGAACCAGAACGAGGCGCATATCCTGCGGGCGACCAAATCTGATCTGCGTTTTGTCTGCATCTTTACCCCGGCCCTGACCGGGCAGGAGGTGCATGATGCCGAAGGCAGTTATGCGGCGGCGGATTAACCCTTCCACAGGCACAAGCACAAGCACCCCCGGACCCAAGGCAATACGCCAAGGGTCAGAGGGGGAAACTCGGGTCAGGTTTGGTAAATGGCGGGCCCGCCGGGGGCGGTTTGTCTGCCGAACAGAGGGATTTCCCCTGCACCTTGCTGATCAGGATCGCACTTGCGTCAACTTTCAACGC
>CAYXXQ010000224.1:0-6078 GCA_964469075.1 uncultured Rhodobacter sp. | reverse complement strand
CTTTGCTGGTTGGCCTGCTGGCAGTGGCTGCCGATTGGCTGATCCTGCGGCGGCTTGATTATGACCCTGAACGCACCATCGTGGCCACCATCGGCATGCTTTACGTCATCCAGCAGGTGACGCTGATGACCTATGGGCCGGACGCGCATCCGGTGACGCCGCCGTTCAATCACCGCCTGGCAATCCCGTGGTTTGAGCTCACCGATCAGGGGCTGGAATTTTACTACCCCTGGGGGCTGTCAACCACGTCTTACAAGCTGTTTGTGGTGGTTGCCGCGGCCGTCGCGGGGTTTGGCATCTGGCTGCTGATGGCACGCAGCAAGCTGGGGCTGATCCTGCGCGCAACCCAGCTTGATGGCGAAACCGCGCAGGCCTTTGGCATCCCGGTTGAGCGGGTCTATGCCTTCGTTTTCGGCCTTGGGGCGGCGCTTGCAGCCCTTGGGGCAGTGCTGGTCGTGCCGATCCAGCAGGCGCATTACCTGATGGGGGGTGACCCGTTGTTGCTGTCCTTTATCGTCGTGATTATCGGCGGGCTTGGCAGCCTGCGCGGCACGGTGCTGGCGGCGATCCTGATCGGCATGAGCAATGGCATAATCTCGGTCTTTTTCACGCCAACATTGGCCAAAATCCTGGCGACTTTGCTGGTGGCGATGGTGCTGATTTACCGCCCGCAAGGCATGTTCGGGACCAAACCCGCATGAGCCGCGCCCTCACCCTGCATCTTGGTCTGATCCTTTTGCTGTTCGCGCTAAGCTTCGTGCTGCCCGCCTATCACCACGGCAATATCGCGCGGATCATGGTGCTGGCGGTCTATGCGATGGGCTATAATATCATGTTTGGCTATACTGGGCTTTTGTCCCTGGGCCATGCGATGTTTTTCGCCGCCGGGATGTATGGCATGGGCCTGCCCGTGCGGCTTTGGGATCTCGGGGTCGGTCCGGCTTTTGTCATGGGCATTGGCGTCGCGGCGGTGTTTTCGCTGCTGTTTGGGTTGCTGGCGTTGCGCACGATTGGCGTCGCGTTCATGATCGTGACCCTGATGTTCAGCCAGGCCTTGTTTCTGACGATCCTATATTTCAACCCGGTGACGCGGGGGGACGAGGGCTTTGTCATTCCGCAGGCGGCGCGTCAGATCATGGGGTTTGATCTGTCCGATGCCACGGTGCGGTATTTTGCGGCTTTGATCCTGTTTGCAACCTGCCTGCTGCTGGTCCTGTGGCTGGTGCGATCCCGCGCGGGCCGGGTCTTGATCGCCATCCGCGAGAACGAGGAACGCGCGCGCATGCTTGGCTATGACACCTATGTCCACAAGCTGGCGGCGGTGGTGATGTCAGGCACGATGGCGGGCGCTGCGGGGGCGGCTTATGGCGTGCTGTTTGGCAGCGTGGGCGCCAGTTTCGCCGAGGTGCCGTTCTCCATTCTGCCACTTTTATATGTGCTGCTGGGCGGGCCTGGCACGGTGATTGGGCCGTTTGTCGGCACCTTGTTCATGTTCTATCTGCGCGATCTGTCCAGCGCATTGACGGACGCGCATATGCTGGTGGCCGGGGTCGTTTTGATCCTGCTGACGCTTTACGCGCGGCGCGGCATCATGGGTGTGATCCGCGAAAGGTGGCTGAAATGGCTGCCCTAGCGCTATTGAAAACCACTGCCCTCAGCCGCCATTTTGGCGGGCTTCGCGCGGTTGAGGATGTGGATTTTTCGCTGGCCGAGGGCGAAATTCGCGCCCTGATCGGCCCCAATGGGGCAGGCAAGACAACCTTGGTGTCGATGTTGTGCGGGCGCATTCCGGTCAGCAGCGGCAGTATCACATTTGACGGGCAGGACGTGACGCAGATGCCTGCGCATAAACGCATCCAGATGGGCATGGCGTATACGTTTCAGATCACCTCGATCTTTGGCGAGCTTTGCGTGCATGAAAATGTCGCGCTGGCGGTGCAACGGCGGCTGGGGGCCGCGCCCGGTCTAGAGGCCGAGGTCGCGCAGGCTTTGCAGCGCGTCGGGCTGGCGGGGCGTGCGGATCAGCTGGCAGGTGATCTGGCCTATGGCCATCAACGCCTGCTGGAAATCGCGATGGGGCTGGGCCAGAAACCACGGCTTTTGATCCTGGATGAACCGACCCAGGGCCTGTCTGATGGCGAGGTTTCTTCCTTCATCGCCCTGATCAAGGAGGTCGCCAAGGAAACCACGATCCTGCTGATTGAACATAATATCGACGTCGTCATGGCCCTCGCGGACCGGATCACGGTGATGAATTTCGGCGCGATCATTGCAGAAGGCTCACCCCAGGAAATCCACGCAAATCAGGCGGTGCAGGCCGCCTATCTGGGGGGCTGATGCTGACGGTTTCGGGGCTAAACGCGGGCTATGGCAAGGTGCAGGTGCTTTATGATCTATCGCTGTCGGTGCAGTCAGGCGAGATCCTGTGCCTGCTTGGCCGCAACGGTGCAGGCAAGACGACGCTGCTGAAATCCATCATGGGGATCGTGCGTGCGGATGCCGGACAAATTGATCTGGACGGGCTGGAACTGACAGCCCTGCCCGCCTGGCAAGTGCCCCGGCAAGGGGTGGGTTACATCCCGCAAGGGCGGCGGTTGTTTACGGAAATGACGGTGGCAGAAAACCTGCAAATCGGGCTGATGACCCGCCGTCAGAGGCCGGAAGTTCTGGAGCACGTGTTAACCATGTTCCCGCGTCTGCGGGAACGTCTGGATCAGCGCGCCGAAACCCTGTCAGGCGGCGAACAACAGATGCTGGCGACCGCGCGGGCCTTGTGTCTGAAGCCAAAACTGCTGTTGCTGGATGAACCGACCGAAGGCTTGCAACCGTCGATGATCGCGCTGATCCGCGATGCGGTGGTAGAGTTGAAACAGCAAAATGTCGCGATTGTGCTGGTGGAACAACGGGTCGAGGCGGTGCTGGAAATTGCCGACCGGGTGGTGTTCATCGAAAACGGCCGCAACGCGCTTGAAGCGACGTCGACCGAATTAAAAGCGGATGAAAGCCTGATCCACAAATATGTCGGGGTCTGAGGGTGCGCGGTCAAGCCTTTGATTTATGGCGGATGTTTCAGGTCCGGGCCAGGTGGCCCAGACCGTCCCCCTGCAATCAACCCTTGCGCGCGGCCATAGCCATTTCGATGTATTTGCGCGTCTGATCAAACGCACCTTCCATTTCACGCTGCCCGGTGGTGTCGCGAATACGGCCCATTTCGGCGGCAACCCCTTCGGCGCTTAATGCCTCTCCGGTCAGGCAAACGCCCTGGGTTTCAAACAGCTTGATCTCGGCAAAACAACCGGCCCCGGCACCCAGGATCATTTTGGAGGGCGCATCCTCGGCCACCAGAACCAGCAGGCCCGGAGTGATGGTTTCGGGCTGCAACAGGTCATGGGTTTCGGGGGGCAACAACTCGTTGGTCATGCGTGTGGCTGCGGTTGGGGCCAGCATGTTAACCCTGATATCGTATTTGCTGCCTTCCTGATGCAGCACGTTCATCAATCCCAGCATGCCGGATTTCGCAGCGCCATAGTTCGCCTGACCGAAATTGCCATACAGCCCCGACGCCGAGGTGGTGTAAACGATCCGCCCGTAGTTGCGGTCGCGAAAATGCGGCCAAAGGGCTTGTGTCGTGTTGACCGAGCCCATGAGGTGCACGTCGAGTACCGTCTGAAAATCAGCCAGCGACATTTTGTGAAAGCTTTTGTCGCGCAGAATGCCTGCGTTATTGACCAGAATATCAACATGCCCCCATTCGGCCTGGGCCTGGGTGACCATGTCTTCAACCTGATCCATCTTTGCGACGTTGGCGCCGTGGGCGATGGCCTGCCCGCCAGCGGCGCGAATTTCGTCAACAACTTTGCTGGCGGCACTGACCGACTGACCACTGCCATCGGCGGCGGCCCCAAGATCGTTGACCACAACCTTGGCACCCCGTGCCGCAAGCCCCAGCGCATGCGCCCGGCCAAGGCCGATCCCGGCGCCCGTGACAATTGCTACCCGGTTATCAAATCTGATCTGCATGTCGTTTTTCCCGTCTGGGGCCAGCTTTTTCGCGCCCGGTCAATATCAATCAGACAAGTTTTAACGACAATCCCGGGGGCTGCAATGCGCTTGCTGAAAAAATCCGGGCGCACCGGGACGCGTCCTGGTTCAGACCGTCACGCCGGTTCTTGAGCGCACGAAATTGGCGATCTGGGCGGCGGGCATGGCGCCTGCCTGACGCGCGACCTCGCGCCCGCCGCGAAAGACGATCATCGCCGGGATGCCGCGGATATTGTTCATCTGCGACACTTCGGGAAAATCCTCGGTATTGATTTTGGCGAAGCGTACATTCGGGCCAAGCTCTTGTGATGCTTTGGCAAATTCCGGGGCCATCATCCGGCAAGGGCCGCACCAGGGGGCCCAAAAATCGACCACCAACGGGGTGCCGTCGTTCTTGATCGCCTTCAGAAGGGTCTTTGGATCAAGTTCGCGCACTTTGCCGTCTGACAGTTTCGCGCCGCACACGCCGCATTTCGGCCCTGAGGACAGTTTCGCCGCCGCGACGCGGTTGAGGGCGCCACATTCAAGGCAGGTAAGTTTATCTGAGGTTGCCATTGTTCCGCTCCAGCCGTTATTGCAGGTTTAGTGCAGGTTTAGTGCAGGTTTCTGCGGCGACATATCATAAGTAGTTGCGCGGTTTTCAAGCGCGGCGAGTGGTTTTGTCGCAAGTTGGCCATTGGGCAGCGGCAAATTTGGGGGCAATATTGGCGGTGTATCTGGAACCTGATTTTGACCTTGTGGTGATCGGCGGCGGGCCTGCGGGCAGTGCGGCCGGCATGCGCGCGCGCCAGCTTGGGCTGCGGGTTGCGATTATCGACAAGGCCCGGTTTCCGCGCGATAAGCTGTGCGGCGGCTTGGTTTCGGGGCGCAGCCTTGGGCATTTGCAGCGGATTTTCGGGCTGGAGCCGACCGCGCCGATGTTCAAGACCGCGCGGGCTGTTCGGTTTGACTGGCAAGGCGAGGCCCTGTCGCAGTTTGAGGCCCCGCATAACTTACATTTCACGATGCGCGCGGATTTTGATGCCTGGCTTTTAGCGCAGGCACAAACGGCGGGTTGTCAGGTGTTTACTGGCCAGCGCAGTTTTGACCTGGATGAGGGTAACGCACTTATAAAGTTGCAAGATCTAGTACTTAGCTATCGAGCGCTGATCGGGGCAGATGGCGTTAACAGCGCGGTTGCGCGGCATTTGTTTGGCCGCGCCTTTGATCCCGCGACCATCGGCTTTGGCCTGGAATGCGAGATTGCGCGAGGGCCTGAACATGCCGAAATCCCGATGCAGATCGATTTTCGCGCGGTTGACTGGGGCTATGGCTGGGTGTTTCCAAAGGCCGACAGCCTGACCGTTGGCATCGCCGGATTGCAGGCAGAAAACGCTGATTTCAAGGCACGGATGGCGGCGTATTTGCAGGCCGGTGGATTTGACGCCGGGGCTGCGCGGATCAAAGGTCATTTCATCCCGTTCGGCGATTTTAGTCGCAATCCCGGGCGGGACAATATCCTGCTGGCGGGGGATGCCGCCGGGCTGGTGGACCCGATGACTGGCGAAGGCATTGCGCATGCGATCGACAGCGGCGCACTGGCGGCAGAGGCCGTTGCCACAGCGTTACAACAGGGCGCGCCAGCGCGGGCTTTGGCGATCTACAAGGGCAAATTGCGGCCCCTGCATCGCGAACTTGGCAAGGTTAACCGGTTGCGTGGCTATGCGTTTCAGCCCGGATTGGCGACCCGGTTTCGGGACAAGTTAACCAATTCTGAGGCTTTGCAGCAGGCGTTTTTTGACCTGCTGGAAGGGCACATGACCTATAGCGATCTGGAACGGCAATTTGCCCGCAAAGCGCTGCGGCTGGATCGCTGGTTGCCCGGTCTATTTGGGCGGTAGCGCGCCACGGCACCCCACGGATCGGGTGCCGCTTTTGGGTTATTCCGCAGCGTCGGTATAGTCCTCCATCGGCGGGCAAATGCAGACGAGGTTGCGGTCACCATAGGCGTTGTCGACACGGTTAACGGGCGGCCAGTATTTGTCGACCCGGAACGCG
>CAYXXQ010000223.1:0-6106 GCA_964469075.1 uncultured Rhodobacter sp. | reverse complement strand
CATAAACTGCCCTGACGGGCACCCCTCCTGATCATCGCTGAGTTTTAGTGTGCTTTTGGCGCGGTCTGTTGCACGCTTTGTCGGCGTATTTTCCTATTCTTTGATTCGTGCCCTCTGGCGCGTGCGCCTGCGGTTCGGGTGGCGCGTGGCTTGGGTTTTTACCGGGGAATCGCCCCGGCGGATCAATATGTTGTGGTGGACCGGGCGTTTTTGACTAAATCAGCGCTTTCTGGTGTGGGGGCAGGGTGGGATACAACCCACGGCCTTTGTGGCTGAAACCCGGCGTGACCTGTGTGTAAGTTTTTTGGCAACAGCTTGTCGCGCGCGCCTTGTGTTGTTCGAATCGAAAAGCCATCGTCGGGGGTGGATGACCACCACCGCCCCAAGGTTGCCGTTTCATGTGAAGGCCCCGTCAGAAAACCTTGAAATTTGGCTGGTTTTTACTTGGCCAGTACCTGGGTGAATTGCGGCCCCATTGACCCTGCACCGAGACCTGGCCCGACCCAAGGTCAAAGGAATGCGCTTTGAGCGGTATCGCCGCATCTTGTGGTTAATGAAGCGTCAACCACAAAATGTGACGAATTCGTGAATAAATCCGTTGACCCAAGGCAGGCCAATACGTCAGGTTGTGTCCATCGGCAGAGAAGCCACCACATCTAGTATCTCGCAGGATGGGACGCACCATCCTCACAGCTTTTTCATCGGGTCTATCAGGCCCTGTGACTGGACGGGGCTTCCTTTAGACCGGCAAAAATGGGGTATTGCGGATCAACCGTACAGCCCTTGGGATCAAGACCGTAAGACGGGGCAGAAATGAAGATTGAACGCAGATTCACGCGCAGTAATTCTGATGCATATGAAGCACTTGAGTTTGGGCAAACCTGCTCAGAAATCCGTAATCCCGATGGCTCGGTCGTGTTTTCGCTGGAAAACATAGAGATCCCGGTTGGCTGGTCGCAGGTCGCCTCAGATGTGATCGCGCAAAAATATTTCCGCAAAGCCGGTGTGCCGGCCGCTTTGAAGAAAGTTGCCGAAAAAGACGTGCCGGAATTTTTGTGGCGCTCGGTGCCTGACGACAAGGCGCTTGATAAACTGCCAGAAGATCAACGCTTTAGCGGCGAAACATCAGCCAAGCAGGTGTTTGATCGCCTGGCCGGGGCTTGGACCTATTGGGGCTGGAAGGGTGGCAACTTTACCTCGGAAGACGACGCCCGCGCCTATTTTGACGAAATGCGCTACATGTTGGCCGCACAAATGGCGGCCCCGAATTCACCGCAGTGGTTCAACACGGGCCTGCATTGGGCTTACGGCATCGACGGGCCGGGGCAGGGGCATTTTTATGTCGATTACAAAACCGGCAAGCTGACGAAATCCGACAGCGCCTATGAACACCCCCAGCCGCATGCCTGCTTCATCCAGTCGGTCAAGGACGATTTGGTCAATGACGGCGGCATCATGGATCTGTGGGTCCGCGAAGCGCGGCTGTTCAAATACGGCTCCGGCACCGGCACCAACTTTTCCAGCCTGCGCTCGGCCAGTGAAGGCCTTGGCGGCGGTGGCAAATCCTCGGGGCTGATGAGCTTTCTGAAGATCGGCGACCGGGCTGCTGGCGCGATCAAATCCGGCGGCACGACGCGCCGCGCCGCCAAGATGGTGATCTGCGATATGGATCACCCGGATATTGAGGAGTTCATCAACTGGAAGGTCAAGGAAGAACAAAAGGTCGCCTCACTGGTGGCTGGCTCCAAAATGCACGAGCAGCAGTTGAACCTGATCTTTGGCGCAATTCGCGACTGGGACGGGGCCGAGGCGGATGCCTTTGACCCGAAAGTCAATCCCGGCCTGAAAACCGCGATCCGCACTGCCAAGAAAAACGCGATCCCTGAAACCTATATCAACCGGGTGCTGCAATATGCGCGGCAAGGTTACAGCTCGATTGAATTTCCGACCTACGACACCGATTGGGACAGCGAGGCTTATCTGACGGTTGCTGGCCAAAACTCCAACAACTCGGTCCGTGTGACGGATGCGTTCCTGCAAGCCGTGCGCGATGATGCCGATTGGGAGTTGATCCGCCGCACCGACGGCAAGATCGCCAAAACCGTCAAAGCCCGCGCGCTGTGGGATGATATCGGCCACGCCGCCTGGGCCTGTGCTGATCCCGGCATGCAGTTTCACGATACTATCAACGCCTGGCACACCTGCCCGCGCGACGGTGATATTCGCGGCTCCAACCCGTGTTCGGAATATATGTTCCTGGACGATACCGCCTGTAACCTCGCGTCGATGAACCTGCTGACCTTCCATAAAGACGGCAAGTTCCAGTCCGAGGACTATATGCATGCCAGCCGTCTTTGGACGCTGACACTGGAAATTTCGGTACTAATGGCACAATTCCCCAGCCGGGAGATCGCCAATCTCAGCTACCGGTTCCGCACGCTGGGTCTGGGCTACGCCAATATTGGCGGGCTGCTGATGAATATGGGCCTTGGCTATGACAGCAAAGAAGGCCGGGCGATGTGTGGGGCGCTGACCGCGCTGATGACCGGCGTGTCTTACGCCACTTCCGCCGAAATGGCCCGCGAACGCGGTGCTTTCCCGGGCTATGAAAAGAACGCCAAAGACATGCTGCGCGTCATGCGCAACCACCGCCGCGCCGCTTATGGTGAGGTTGACGGTTACGAAAACCTGGCGGTCAAACCGGTGCCGCTGGACATCGCCAATTGCCCCGATCAAGAGGTCGTGACCCTGGCCAAAGCCAGCTGGGACGAGGCCTTGCGCCTTGGCGAAAAGCACGGCTATCGCAATGCCCAGGTCAGCGTGATTGCCCCGACCGGCACAATCGGTCTGGTGATGGATTGCGACACAACAGGGATCGAGCCCGATTTCGCGCTGGTCAAATTCAAGAAACTGGCAGGCGGCGGCTATTTCAAGATCATCAACCAATCCGTACCCGCAGCGCTTGAAAAACTGGGCTATGCCAGCAACCAGGTTGAGGAAATTATCGCCTATGCGGTCGGTCACGCCACCCTTGGCAATGCGCCGGGGATCAACCACACCGCGCTGATCGGCCAGGGTTTCGGCCCAGCCGAGATTGAAAAGATCGAGGCCGCCTTGCCATCGGCCTTTGACATCCGCTTTGTCTTTAACCAATGGACCCTTGGCGAAGATTTCTGCCGCGGCACCCTTGGCATTCCGGCGGCGGAGCTGAACAATCCGGGTTTTGACCTGCTGCGCCACCTTGGCTACACCCGCCAACAGATCGAGGCGACCAACCACCATGTTTGTGGCACCATGTCGCTGGAAGGCGCGCCTTACCTCAAGGACGAGCATCTGAACGTCTTTGATTGCGCCAATCCCTGCGGTCGCATCGGCAAGCGCTTCCTGTCGGTCAATTCGCACATCTATATGATGGCGGCGGCCCAGTCGTTTATTTCCGGCGCGATCAGCAAGACGATCAACATGCCACATGACGCCAGTATTGAGGATTGCAAGGCCGCGTATGAGCTTAGCTGGTCCCTCGGCGTCAAAGCCAACGCGTTGTATCGTGATGGCAGCAAGCTGAGCCAGCCATTGTCCTCGGCCCTGATTGAGGATGATGAGGATCTCGAGGAAGTGCTGATTTCCGACGCGCCGATGGGTGAAAAGGCGTATGCGCTGGCTGAAAAGATCGTCGAAAAAGTGGTGATCAAGGAAGTCATCCGCTCGCAACGCCAGAAACTGCCGGAGCGGCGCAAAGGTTACACCCAGAAAGCCATCGTTGGGGGCCACAAGGTTTACCTGCGCACCGGCGAGTACCAGGACGGCAAGATCGGCGAGATCTTTATCGACATGCACAAGGAAGGCGCCGGCTTTCGGGCGATGATGAACAATTTCGCCATCGCGGTGTCGGTTGGCCTGCAATATGGTGTGCCGCTGGAAGAGTTTGTCGAGGCATTTACCTTCACCCGGTTTGAACCGGCGGGCATGGTGCAGGGCAATGACAGCATTAAAAATGCCACCTCGATCCTGGATTACATCTTCCGCGAATTGGCGGTGTCTTATCTAGATCGCAACGATCTGGCGCATGTCAAACCCGAAGGCGAAAGCTTTGACGCACTGGGCCGGGGCGAAGAAGAGGGCAAGCCGAACTTCGGTGAAGTCTCAGGTGGGGCTGCCAACAAGTCGCTGGATATGATCCGTCAGGTGTCTTCGTCCGGCTATCTGCGCAAGCGTTTGCCCCAGGAACTGGTGGTGTTGCAAGGCGGCATGGACAATGTCTTTGGCGTCACTGACGCCACCCTTGATCCGGTCGGGGCCCTTGCAACACTGGTGCCCGAAGCCAAAGTGGCGCCGCCGCTGAAGGCGATGGACCCCCGCACCAAGGCCAAAATGCAAGGCTATGAGGGCGACAGCTGCGGTGAATGCGGCAACTACACTTTGGTGCGCAACGGCACCTGCATGAAATGCAACACCTGCGGCGCGACATCGGGCTGTAGTTAAGAAATACCTGGGCAGCCACTCGCCACGGTGGTTGCCCCGGCATCGGAGGTGGGTGCGCTCACCTCTTAGCGTTCAGGCCGCAGGCAAAAAACCGAGCGGTATAAATGATGAGCCTGAAACGTGAAACTGGGCGGGGGCAACCCCGCCCGTTTTTCTTCTGCCGTTCCGACTGGTGCAGAGATTCGCATGATTTGACGCGGGCTGGGCCGAAAATGTGCCGCACAATCCTGAGATGGCTGAAAGCTGACCTAAGGTCGGCTTGTGGCCGTTTTTTCGGCAGCCACAAGATGTCGTTGCAGCCAAATTGCATAAATTTTCAACTGAGTCTTTTGAGTCACAGTTTTTGCCACAATCCTGCCTTTTTTCGCCTTATTGTCCTGAAATGCGGCCAAATTCGTTGAGAATGTGGCGCAAATGGGGCAAGCCTTATCCATAAGCTCAAAATGAGCACCGCTTGAGGCAGCTAGAAACCAATGATTATCGTGCGTCCCCGCATGAGCGTACTCGCTTGTGCCCTGTTCAGTCTTACCCTTTTTCCCAGTGATATGGCGCAAGCAGCAAATATGGATTGCGCTGAACGTGGCGCGTCTTACCGGTTGCTGACCGGCTCAGATGGGACTTTGTTCGTCAGTGTCACCCAATATGACGCTCTGAGTTGGCAGCCAGTGGCCGGTAGCGGCACCCTGATGGTCGACATCGGTGCGGGCTTTCAGGTCGCCCCGGCGCCGGGATCGTTTTCCACCTATTACGGGCTGGCCACTGTCAAACTGCGCATCGACGGCGATGCCGGGGCCACCTCGGCAGTGTCCTGCGTGCCGGGTTCCGCGCCGACCCTTCCTGAAGGCTTGGCCGGTGATCTGGCCGCCAACAGCCAGACATTTGCCACCAGCACCGGGGTTGGCACCAATTCCAAGAACCGGTTTCGGGGTGCGGGCGGCAGCGTCAGCAAGAACACAATATTCATGTCCACCTCCAACTTGGGTTCCGACCGGTTTTTGCCTCCGGACTGGAACGCATGGGTGACGTTCGAAGGCCGCAATTATTCCGGCGGGATCAGCGGAAATTCCTACGATCTCGTCGGCGGCATCGACCGGTTGGTCGGGCCGGATATTCTGGTCGGGGTTTTGGGGGGCTATGGCTCCACCAGCGTGACGGATACCGGCACATCACAAACCGTGGTTTCACCGATGATCGGGGGCTATTTTGGCCGCAATTTCAATGAAGCGATCATTCTGGACGGGTTTTTATCCTGGGCCCAACCCAATAACGGCGTCAATGGCACAAGCTTCGTCTCTTCCCGGGTTTCCGCAGGGTTGACCCTGACCGGGTCTTTCCAATCCGGCGCACAACTGATTGAGCCGTTCCTGTTTGCCCGTGGGTTTCAGGAAAGCCAGCCCGGCTATGCCCTTGGCGGCGGCGGCATTGTTGCCCCCAACGAGGTTGGCAGCTTCGCAGCCTCTTTGGGCCTTCGCGTCAAGTTTAATGGCGGTGCGGATGACGATCAGCGGATGGTGCCTTATGTCAGTGCCGCTGCCGATTACCGGGTGTCCAATTCCACGCTGACTGGCGTTGACAGCTTTACCGCCCCGCGCTTTGGCTTTGGTGTCAAAGGCAAGCTGGGGCG
>CAYXXQ010000222.1:0-6125 GCA_964469075.1 uncultured Rhodobacter sp. | reverse complement strand
TGACGCCAGACGCCGCCAAAGCCGCAATGCGCGAACATGTCCCCGGCCAGCGCGCGGCGTTTCCGGCCATCGCGCCGCATCTGGCCGACAGGATGCGCGCCGATCACCCAAATGACAGCCAGCACCGCCTGACGCTGGATCGTGACCTTCAGGGCGCGCTGGAAACCCTGGTTGCCCAGCATGTCGCGCATCAGACGCGCGGGCTGTCGGCGGCCCTTTTGGTGATGGATCATCAATCGGGCGAGGTTCTGGCCTCGGTCGGATCGGCGGGCTATCTTGATCGCAACCGACAGGGGTTCATCGACATGACGCGGGCGATCCGCTCCCCCGGCTCTGCGCTGAAACCGCTGATCTACGGTCTGGCCTTTGAGGCCGGCATCGCCCATCCCGATACGTTGATCGAGGACCGCCCCACCGCCTTTGGCACCTATGCGCCACAGAATTTCGACAAGCAGTTTTATGGCACGGTCTCCGTGCGCACAGCGCTGCAATATTCCCTGAACATCCCCGCCGTGTCACTGTTGGAGGCAGTCGGCCCGGCCCAACTGATCGCGCGGATGCGCCGCGCCGGAGTGGATGCGCATCTGCCGGGCAACGCCCCGCCGGGGCTGGCGATTGCGCTGGGCGGGCTGGGTGTCAGCCTAAGCGATCTGGTGGCGCTTTACGGTGCGGTCGCGCGCGGTGGCGTGCCGGTTGGCATGCTTTTGCGTTCTGGAACTGCGGCTGAAGCCGCTGCTAATCCTCCTGCCAGTCCCTCTGCCAAACCCCTGATGTCGCCCGAGGCCGCCTGGCAGGTCGCCACCATCCTAACCGGCGTCAAAGGCCCGGTTCTGGCACCTGATAATGACCTCGCCTACAAGACCGGCACCTCATATGGCTACCGCGATGCCTGGGCCATTGGCTTTGACGGCCAGCACGTAATCGGCGTTTGGCTGGGACGGCCTGACGGGGCCTCGGTGCCGGGAATACTGGGGGCCGATCTGGCGGCACCGCTGTTGTTTGACGCGTTTTCCCGCCTGAAACCCCAGCTAACGCCGCTGCCTTCCCCACCGCCGTCTACCCTGATTGTGTCCAATGCCGATCTGCCGCAGCCGCTGAAACGGTTTCGCGGTGTGAATGCGGTGTTTGAAGCGGCTTTAAATCCGCCCGAAATCGCCTTCCCGCCGGATGGCGCGCGGGTGGATCTGGGGATCGGACAAGGCCAGGATATGCCGCTGGTGGTCAAGGTCCGCAACGGCACGCCGCCCTTCACCTGGATTGCCGATGGCCGCCCGGTCAGCATCGCTACGCGCGAGCGGCAAGTGCAGATCGTCCCGCTTGGGCCGGGGTTCATGGACCTGTCGGTGGTGGATGCCAACGGCTTGTCACAAAAAGCGCGGGTTGAACTGCGTTAGCCGGGTTTGGGGGCTGAATGCCCCCCCGGCGGGTGCCCCGCCGTCCCCCCTTGGATGTTTTTGAAAGAAAGAATTGGAGGGGTTATCAGATCGTCTCGATCGCCAGGGCGATGCCTTGGCCGCCGCCGATGCACATGGTTATCAGCGCGCGTTTGCCGCCGATGCGTTCCAGTTCATAAAGCGCCTTGATGGTGATGATCGCGCCGGTGGCACCGACGGGATGGCCCAGCGCGATTGCGCCGCCATTGGGGTTGACCCGCGCCGGATCAAGGCCAAGGCTTCTGTTGACGGCAAGGGCTTGGGCGGCAAAGGCTTCGTTTGATTCAATCACGTCGAAATCGGTGATCTTAAGCCCGGTCTTCGCCAGCAAGTTTTCAACCGCAGGCACAGGACCAATGCCCATCACTTGCGGTCTGACACCGGCATGGGCGTAACCGATGATGCGCGCGCGCGGCTTCAGCCCGGCTTTTTCGGCAGCCTCAGCCCGGGCCAGCACAATTGCCGCCGCACCGTCATTTATGCCGCTCGCGTTGCCTGCCGTCACCGTGCCGTCCTTTTGGAAAGCGGTGCGCAAACTGGCAAGGCCCTCTGCGGTTGTCGCTTTGGGATGCTCATCCTGATCAAACGCCACCATGTCGCGCTTTACCTTTACATCAATCGGCGCGATCTGGCTTTTGAACCGACCTTCGGCAATGGCGCGGGCTGCACGGGCCTGGCTTTCCAGCGCGAACGCATCCTGATCGGCGCGACTGATGTCGTGCTCAGCCGCCACGTTTTCCGCCGTCACCCCCATATGCCCGGTGCCAAACGGGCAGTTAAGAGCGCCCAGCATCATGTCGGCTGAGGCCGCATCGCCCATCTTCTGCCCCCAGCGGGCGGCAGGCAGGATATAGGGCGACCGGCTCATGCTTTCGGCCCCGCCTGCGAGGCCGAAATCCGCGTCCTTAAGCATCAGCGATTGCGTCACCGAAACAATCGCTTGCGCGCCCAGATCAATCGGCGGTATGCCTGCCAATGTGCCGCCAAATGTGCCGATTGCGGTGCGGGCGCCGTCAAGAATTACGATATCAGTCATGTCTTAACCTTTGGGTTGGTGTTTGTCGGGATGGGCAGCCGCAACCGCCGGGATCTTCTCAAGTTCTGCCATGATCCGCCGGATATTCACCAGCGACGTCACGTCAATTTCCCAACGCCCGGCGTTATACATCTGCGGCACCAGACAGATATCGGCCATCGTTACGGTGTCGCCATGACAGAACCGGCCGGTCGGGGCCTCGGCCAGCATGGTTTCCACCGCTGCCAGTCCACGCGGGATGAAGGCGTGCATCCAGTCTTTCATCGAAATGTTGCCGCCGGAGTTGTCGCTGGCGTATTTTGCCACCGACAAGTTGCAGACCGGGTGGATTTCCATCGCAATCGCATGCGAAATCCGCCGCACACGGGCGCGGCCAATTGCGGTGCGTGGCAACAGGTCGGCCTGCCGGGTTTCGTGCAGATATTCGATGATCGCCAGCGATTGCGTGAAACTGTGATCGTCGATCTCAAGCGTCGGCACCAGCCCTTGCGGGTTGCGCGCCATATTGGCGGCACCGCGATGCTCACCCGTCGCCAGATCGACCGGCACCTGGTCATAGTCCAACCCCAGATGGTTCAGCGTGATCCGCAAACGATAAGCCGCCGAGGAGCGCCAGTAATCGTAAAGGGTGGCCGTCATTTGCAATTCTCCAGCATGGTTTCCACGGATTTCAGGAATTTCGCCCGGTCGTCGGCGGGCAGGCAGTCCAGCACCTGATTTTGAAACGCAGCCCCTAGCGGGCCGATCTCGTCGATCATGGCGCGGCCTTTTGCGGTCAGCGACAGCTCCACCAATCGCCGGTCGGCGGGGTTGATCTTTTTGCTGACATAACCAGCCTTTTCCAGACGCGCAGCTGCCCGGCTGGCCTTGGATTTATCCATTTCGACCTTGGTATAAATCTCGCGGATCGAGATTTTTTCGACCTGCGAAAGATGCGCCACCACCCGCCATTCCGGCACAGTGATGCCGAATTTTTCCTGATAGCTTTGCGAAAACCGGTCGCTGACCCGGTTCGCCAGTACCGCCAGTTGATAAGGCAGGAAGTCGTCCAGTATAAATCCGGGCAAAGGGCGGACCTTTCGTTGCGTTTGCGACGATCTTGATATGCACATGAATTGGCTTGAAATTCAAGCGCCGCCGGGTGTGGGCACGGGTTGGGGCCGGACTCTTTCCCTTGACCTCGTTGCATTTGCAACAATATAACACGCGTTATCGCAAGAGAACAGGACTGCGACAAGGGGACGACCATGACCGACAAGACCGCACCTCAGCCGATGGTTCAGGCCAGCGCGCCTTTTGGCACGACGCCGGGCTATATGCCGGGCTTTGGCAATGATTTTGAGACCGAGGCCCTGCCGGGCGCTTTGCCGCAAGGCCAGAACAGCCCCCAGAAATGCGAATACGGCCTCTATGCCGAGCAATTGTCAGGCACCGCCTTCACCGCCCCGCGCGGCGAAAACGAGCGGACCTGGTGCTACCGCATCCGCCCCTCGGTCAAGCATGTGGCGCGGTTCAGTCGCATCGACTTGCCCTACTGGAAGTCCGCCCCCTGCATTGATCCCGAGATCCAGTCGCTGGTGCAAAACCGCTGGGATCCCGTGCCGATGGTCGACGAAAAGCTGACCTTCGTGACCGGCATGCGGACGATGACGACGGCAGGCGATGTCAACACCCAGGTCGGCATGGCCTCGCACACATTTCTTGTCACGGCGGATATGGAGGACGAGTATTTCTACTCCGCCGACAGCGAACTGATGGTGGTGCCACAACAGGGCCGGATGCGGTTTGCAACCGAGCTTGGCATCATCGACATTGAACCAATGGAAATCGCCATCCTGCCGCGCGGGCTGGTCTATAAGGTCACGCTGCTGGACGGCCCGGCACGCGGGTTCGTTTGTGAAAACTACGGCGCCAAGTTTGATCTGCCAAGCCGAGGCCCGATCGGCGCCAATTGCCTGGCCAATCCGCGCGACTTCAAAGCCCCCATCGCGGCATTTGAAGACCGCGACGCCCCCAGCCGGGTGGTGATCAAGTGGTGCGGCCAGTTCCATGAAACCTTCATCGACCACTCGCCTTTGGACGTGGTCGCCTGGCACGGCAATTACACACCCGTCAAATACGATCTGCGCACCTATTCACCGGTCGGCGCGATCCTGTTTGATCACCCTGATCCGTCGATCTTCACCGTTCTGACCGCGCCTTCGGGCCATGAGGGCACCGCAAATATCGACTTTGTGATCTTCAAGGATCGCTGGCTGCCGGCCGAAAATACCTTCCGCCCACCTTGGTATCACAAGAACATCATGTCCGAATTCATGGGCAATATTCACGGCCAGTACGATGCCAAACCCAAGGGCTTCATCCCCGGCGGCATGTCTCTGCATAACATGATGCTGCCGCACGGCCCGGACCATAACGCCTTTGAAAAGGCCAGCAATGAACCGATGCTGCCGGTCAAACTGGAAAACACGATGGCGTTCATGTTTGAAACAAGGTTCCCGCAACACCTGACGCCGTTTGCTGCCCATGAAGCGCCCTTGCAGGATGACTACGTTGACTGCTGGGACGGGCTGCAAAAGAAATTTGACGGCTCACCGGGTACAAAATGACCCGCCCTTGCCCCTATCAAATCCAGTATCAAATCCAAAGGAAAACCGATGCCCCTGATGAAATCCTGGATCGCCAGCGCCAATTCCGCTGACTGCCCGTTTCCGCTGAACAACCTGCCTTACGGCGTCTTTTCCACTGATGACGACGAGGCCCGCTGCGGCGTCGCTATCGGCGACATGATCCTGGACGTAACCCTTCTGGAAGAAGAAGGCCTGATCAAACTGGATAATGATCCGGTGTTTGACCTGCCGTTCTGGAACGACCTGATGGACCTAGGCCAAACCGCCTGGGCCGCCCTGCGCGCGCGCCTGACGGACCTGCTGGCCGAAGGCGGCGATGATGCGCTGTCGGGCGATGACGACCTGAAGGCCCGCGCTTTGGTGCGCCATGCCGATGCCGACATGCACATGCCGTTGGTGGTCACGGAATACACCGATTTTTACGCCGGTCGCCATCACGCCACCAATGTCGGCACGATGTTTCGCGGTGCGGAAAACGCGCTGCCGCCAAACTGGCTGCATATCCCGATCGGCTATAACGGCCGCGCCTCGTCGGTTGTTGTCAGCGGCACCGATGTCCGCCGCCCCTGGGGCCAGCTGAAATCGCCCGATCACGACAAACCGGCCTTCCTGCCGTGCCGTCGTTTCGATCTGGAACTGGAAATGGGCGCAATCGTTGGCACCGCCAGCGACGGCCCGATCACGGTGGCCGAGGCGGATGAAAACATCTTTGGCTATGTGCTGCTGAACGACTGGTCCGCCCGCGATATCCAGGCCTGGGAATACCAGCCGCTCGGCCCGTTTCAGGCCAAATCAACGGCGACCACGATCAGCCCCTGGATCGTCACCAAAGCCGCGCTTGACCCTTTCCGCTGCGACACCCCCGCGCGTGAATTCGAACTGCTGGACCACCTCAAAGACGTCGGCCCGATGCTTTACGACATCAACCTTTCCGTCACACTGGCCCCCGAAGGCAAAGCTGCGACAACCATCGCCGAAACCAATTACCGCGAGATGTATTATTCCGCCGCCCAACAACTGGCCCAC
>CAYXXQ010000221.1:0-6146 GCA_964469075.1 uncultured Rhodobacter sp. | reverse complement strand
TACCTGACGCTGCCGGTGATCTTTCTTATGCTGTCCAACCATTATCCGCTGGCCTTTGCGACCGAGTATAACTGGGCAATCGCAGCACTGGTGTTCCTGATGGGGGTGTCGATCCGGCATTATTTCAACTCGATGCACGCGCGCAAAGGGCAGCCGAGCTGGACCTGGCTGGTCACGGCGATCCTGTTCATCGTGATCATGTGGCTGTCGACCGTCGGCAGCCCCGAAACCCTGGAGGAGGCTGAGGCCCGCACCCTGACCCCGCGCGAACAGCTTTATGCCAGTGCGGCCGGGTTTGAGGACGTGCAGGATATCGTGCTGGGCCGGTGTTCGATGTGCCACGCACGCGAACCTTTCTGGGACGGCATGCACTGGGCGCCCAAGGGGGTTTATCTGGAAACCACCGGCGATATCACAGCGCAGGCGCGGCAGATCTATTTGCAGGCCGGTGTGACCCATGCGATGCCACCCGCCAATGTCAGTTATATGGAACCGGAAGAGCGGCAATTGCTGGTCGCGTGGTTTCGCGCCGCGCAGTGATGCGGTTCATTGGTTGACGGGGCGTAGCAACAGGTTTCAACTGCTTGCGAACCCGATTGATCAAGGTGATCTGAATTGCCCGGCCATATTTTCCCCCGCCACACCAAATCCCAGCCGCCAACTGCTGTGGGCGGCGCGGGGTGTTACCTGATCGACAGCACCGGCAAGCGGTATTTCGATGGCTCGGGCGGGGCGGCAGTGTCTTGCCTTGGGCATGGCGATGCCGAGGTGACGGCGGCCATTCAGGACCAGCTTTCAAAACTCGCCTTCGCGCATACCGGGTTTTTTACCAGCCAACCGGCCGAGGATCTGGCCGATCTGCTGATCGCCCATGCGCCGGGTGATCTGGACCGGGTCTACTTGGTTTCAGGCGGGTCTGAGGCGGTTGAGGCGGCGTTGAAACTGGCCCGACAATACCATGTAGAGGGCGGCCAACCCCAGCGCAAACATGTGATCGCGCGGCGGCAATCCTATCATGGCAACACGCTGGGCGCATTGGCGGCAGGTGGCAATGCCTGGCGGCGCGAACAATACGCGCCCCTGCTGATTGACGTCAGCCATATCGCGCCATGTTATGACTATGTCGACCGGCAGGACAGTGAAAGCGCGTTTGATTACGGCCAGCGCGTTGCGCAGGAACTGGAGGATGAAATCCTGCGCCTTGGCCCTGACAGCGTGATGGCGTTCATCGCGGAACCGGTGGTGGGCGCAACCCTTGGGGCTGTGCCGCCGGTTGACGGTTACTTCAAGCGCATCCGCCAGATTTGCGATCAATACGGTGTGCTGCTGATCCTGGATGAGGTGATGTGCGGCATGGGGCGCACCGGGCATTTGTTTGCTTGTCAGGCCGATGATATCGCGCCAGATATCCTGTGCATTGCCAAGGGGTTAGGGGCGGGTTATCAGCCGATTGGCGCGATGCTGTGCAGCAACGCGATCTACGACAGGATTGCTGGCGGCAGCGGGTTTTTTCAGCATGGCCACACCTATATCGGCCACCCGGTTGCCAGTGCCGCCGGTCTGGCGGTGTTGCGGGCGATTTTGGATCGTGACCTTGTGGCGCGGGTGAGGCGACAGGGGGATCTGCTGCAATCGTCCCTGATGGCGGCGTTTGGCCAGCATCCGCATGTCGGTGATATCCGTGGTCGAGGCCTGTTTCTCGGATTGGAACTCGTCGCCGACCGGGACAGCAAAACCCCGTTTGACCCAGGCCGGGGCCTTGCCGGCAAGATCAAATCAGCGGCGTTTGACGCCGGGCTGATCTGCTATCCGATGGCAGGCACGCGCGACGGGCGGCAGGGCGATCACGTCCTGCTGGCACCGCCCTTCATCATCACCGACGACCAGATAGACGAGGTCGTTGGAAAGCTGTCACAGGCCGTGGATGCGGCGTTGATGGCGTGATCCTTCAGGCAAAATGCAGGCTGGACAGGCGTGGTGTTGAGGGCGACACTGGCCGCCAGAAAACGGAGTTGCAGATTTGACTTACGCATTGATCGGGGCCGGCCCGATGGGCCTTGCGATGGCCAAGACCCTGTCCGAACAGGGCATCCCATTTCAGGGGTTTGAACTGCATTCTGATGTCGGCGGGCTGTGGGATATCGACGGGCCGAAATCGACGATGTACGAAACGGCGCATCTGATCTCCTCCAAAAAAATGACGGAGTTTACGGATTTCCCGATGGATGAAGGTGTGGCCGAATACCCGTCACATCGCGAATTGAAGAGGTATTTCCGCGCCTTTGCGGCGCATTTCGATCTGTACCGGCAGTACCATTTCAACGCCGAGGTTCTGTCGGCCTCGCCGCTGGATCAAGGCGGCTGGCGGATCACCTGGCGGGATGGTGAGGGGGTCGAACACGCGACGGACTTCGCGGGCCTGCTGATCGCCAATGGCACTTTGTCTGAACCCAACATGCCCGATTTCAAGGGTGATTTCACGGGGGAGGTGATCCACTCTTCCGCCTATCGCAGCCCACGGCAGTTTGCGGGCAAACGGGTGCTGATCGTTGGGGCTGGTAATTCTGGCTGTGATATTGCGGTTGATGCTATTCACCACGGCACAAGCTGCGATCTGTCGATGCGGCGGGGTTACTATTTTGTGCCGAAATATGTGTTCGGGCGGCCCGCCGATACGATGGGCGGGGCGATCAAGCTGCCGATGTGGCTGAAACGCCGGGTCGATGGCATCATCCTGAAATGGTTCGTCGGTGATCCGCAAAAATACGGCTTTCCAAAGCCGGATTACGCGCTTTACGAAAGCCACCCTGTGGTTAATTCGCTGATCCTGTTTCACGCTGGCCACGGTGATTTTACGGTCCGGCCGGATATCACGCATTTTGACGGCAACACGGTGCATTTCAAGGATGGCAGTCAGGCAGAGTATGATCTGATCCTGGCCGCAACCGGTTACAAACTGCACTATCCGTTCATTGATCCGGTGGAACTGAACTGGCAGGGCGACGCACCGCATTTGTTTCTGAACGCGATGCACCCGACCCGTGATGACTTGTTTGTGTTGGGGATGGTCGAAGCCTCGGGCCTTGGCTGGCAAGGCCGACATGAACAGGCCGAACTGATCGCGCGCTACATCAAAGGCCTGCAAACCGGTAATCGTGCGGCCAAGATGATCAAGGGCGAAAAGGCCGATGATTTCGCGCGGTTGACAGGTGGCATGGCCTATCTGAAGCTGGCACGGATGGCTTATTACGTTGACAAAGCCACTTATCGCAATGCCGTAACTGACCGGATCAAAGCGTTGAAAGCCGGGGAAAAAGGGACAAAGCCATGAACGATGTCGATACCATCCTGCTGAATTTCAGCCCCGGCAGTCTGTTGCTGCTGAACAGTATTCTGGCGGTGGTGATGTTTTCCATCGCGCTGGATCTGAAGCTGGGTGATTTTGGTGCGCTGATGCGGGGGCCAAAACCGCTGATCACTGGCTTGATCTCGCAATTTCTGCTGCTACCTGCGCTGACATTTCTGCTGGTGCTGGCGCTGCAACCACGGCCGTCAATTGCGCTGGGGCTGATGCTGGTGGCGGCTTGTCCGGGGGGGAATATCTCAAACTTCATCACCCATCGCGCCGGGGGCAATTCGGCGCTGTCGGTGTCGATGACCGCCTTTGCCACCGTTGGCGCGATCTTTCTGACGCCGCTCAATGTCGGTTTTTGGGGTAGTCTTTATGGCCCAACGCGCGAGATTTTGCGCGCGACCCAGATTGATCCCGTTTCGGTGGCGATCACCGTGGGGTTCATGCTGGTGCTGCCCTTGTGTCTGGGGGTGTTTTTGAACGCGCGGTTGCCGGATCTGGCGGCGCGTATTCGCAAGCCGCTGCAATGGTTGTCGATGGGGATTTTCCTGGCCTTCATCGTGCTTGCGCTGGCCGCGAACTGGGCGTTTTTCCTGCAATATGCCGGGTTGGTGGCGGTGCTGGTGATCCTGCACAACGCGCTGGCGCTGGGGGCGGGCAATGTCGCGGCGCGGCTGGCTGGCCTGTCGGAATATGACCGAAGGGCGGTGACGATTGAAACCGGTATCCAGAATTCCGGGCTGGGGCTGATCCTGATCTTCGGGTTTTTTGGCGGTCTTGGCGGCATGGCCGTAGTGGCCGCGTTTTGGGGCATCTGGCACGCGATATCCGGCATCGCGCTGGCCGGAATGATGGCCCGCAAGCCCGCCGCCAGATGAGCGTGATCCTGATAACCGGCGCCGCCGGGGCGGTCGGGCAGGCAGTGCTGGCCGAACTCGCGACCAGCGGCCACGACATCATTGCAACCGACATTCGTCCGCCTGCGGATTTGCCCGACAATGCCCGGTTTGAAACGCTGGATGTCACCGGCGGGGATGCGGATCGGGTGATTGGTGCCGCTAAGCCCGATACCGTGCTGCACCTGGCGTCGATCGTGACGCCACCCAAAGGCTCGGACCGGGCGTTTGAATATAGGGTGGACGTGACGGGCACGCAAAACGTGCTGGATGCTTGTGTTCGGCATGGGGTCGGGCGGATCGTTGTGACTTCCTCCGGGGCGGCCTATGGCTATCATGCTGACAACCCGGTGCTGTTACGTGAAGGTGACAGGATCCGGGGCAATTCAGCGTTTCCATATGCCCACCACAAACGGCTGGTGGAAGAGATGTTGGCGAGAGCCCGCCAGACCGCGCCGGCGCTGCAACAAGTGGTGCTGCGGGTGGGCACCGTGCTGGGGGCAGGGGTTGAAAACCAGATCACGGCGCTGTTTCGCAAGAAACGCATGCTGGCGGTGATAGGCTCGGACAGCCCGTTTGTGTTCATCTGGACGGCCGATCTGGCGCGTATATTGCACCGCGCGGCAACGGGTGGGCCTGCAGGGATTTTCAATGTTGCAGGCGATGGGGCGGTCGGGGTGCCGGAGATTGCGGCTGAGTTGGGCAAGCCCGTGTTGCGCCTGCCCGCATGGCTTTTGCAGGTGGCTTTGGCGGTGGCGAAACCGCTGGGCATCAGCCGCTATGGGCCGGAACAAGTCCGGTTTCTGCAATATCGCCCGGTGCTGGATAACACGGCGCTGAAAACCTGCTTTGGCTATACCCCGGAGATGAACAGTCTGGCAGTGTTCCGGTTGTGGCAAAAATCGGCGGGTCTGTGATGAAAACAGCGGTGATTACCGGTGGTGCCGGTGGGCTGGGACAGGCGCTGGCCAAGGGATTGCAGGCGCAGGGGTGGCGGACGGCTTTGGTTGATCTGGACGGCCCGGCGCTGGCGGCACTCGCGGAAACCGACCAGCAAAAACCCTATTCATGCGATCTGACCGATGCAGCGGCTTTTGCGGTGGTTTGTGACCAGATCAGGCGGGATCACCAAAGCATCGACATGGTGATTTATAATGCCGGGGTGACACAAATCGGCCTGTTCGCCCAGTCAGATGCCGCCAGCCAACGACAGGTGTTTGAGGTGAATTTCTTCGCCGCCACCGCCTGCGCGTGGGCGTTTTTGCACGATATCCGCGCCAGCAAAGGCGTGCATCTGGCGATATCGTCAGTCGCTGGGTTCACGCCGCTTTACAAGCGCACCGCCTATGCCGCCAGCAAGCACGCGCTTGAGGGGTTCTTTGCCTCGCTCGCAGCAGAAGAACTGGCGTTTGGTGTGCAAACCAGCATCGCCGCGCCGTCTTTCGTGGCCACCAATCCCGGCAATGCCGAGCGGCAGGACAACGGCATTGCAAGACCGGGTTCGGCCACTGATGGTATTGATTATATGCCACCCGACAAGGCCGCTGCGATTATCCTGAAAGGGGTGGCAAAGCGGCGGGCGTTCATTCCGGTGGGGCGGGTGGCGCTGCTGTCCTACCTGATCAACCGGCTGTCACCCCGACTGTTTTTCCACCTGATGCTGCGTAAGATGAAGGCCGAGTAGTTTCAATCGCGTAAATCCGCCAGCGCCTGTCGGGCCGCGTCTTCGCGCACGGTTCCGGCGGCGATGATTGTGGCGGCGACGCGGTCGATTTCGGTCCCTTCTGCCCCGGCGGCAATGGCCACGTTGCGGGCATGCAGGCTCATATGGCCGCGCTGAATGCCCTCGGTCGCCAGTGCCCGCATGGCGGAAAAGTTTTGTACCAGCCCAGTTGCCG
>CAYXXQ010000220.1:0-6162 GCA_964469075.1 uncultured Rhodobacter sp. | reverse complement strand
GATTGTGCATCCGCCCGGTGATATGCAATTGGCGGATGCCGGCATCAACCAAAGGCACGCCGGTGATGCCGCGCTTCCAGGCGGTGGCGTCCTCATTGTCGGCCCGCCAAGGGAAAGCCTGCCAACGGGGGGCCCAGTTATCATCGGCGATATGCGGCGTGTGCCAATACAGATGCCAGGCAAAATCACGCCAAGCCAATTGCCGCAGATAGGCGGTTGGATCCAGCCCGTGGATGGCGGCATAAGTGCTGACGTGGTTCCATATTGCACGGGCGGAGATTTCGCCCTGCGCCAGATGTTCTGACAGCGCCGAGGTAAACGCAGCATAAGGCAGATCGCGACCGATAGCGTAGTGCGGCAGGCCGGTTTTTAGAAACTGATCAAGCTGGTCCCAGGCTGCATCCTCCCCGGCTGTGCAAAACTGTTCCACGACGCCAGCGCCGCGGTTCATTTCACGGCCGAGGTGCCAGTCGTGCAACTGATCAGATGCAGGCCAGATAGTAGGCGCGGCAATTCGGGTTGGTTTTGGCAAGGTATCGCCCTTGTCGATCTGACTAAGGGTACGCCAGAACGGCGTAAAAACCCGGTAGAACCCGCCGGTTTTTGTTGCGACCTGCTGCGGCTCTGCCAGTAATGCGCCTTTGAAACCGCGTGCAGTGATGCCCAGTTTTGACAGGTGTTCAGCAAGCCCCTGGTCACGCGCGGCTTGGGCCGGGTCATAGCTGCCCATCCAGTGAACGGCACCGGCCCCGGTTTCTGCGATCAGTGATGTGAATACATCTGCCGGATCGCCCCGACGCAGGATCAGGCGTGACCCGAGGCTGCGTAAACTGTGCGCGAACACCTCCAGCCCTTTGCCCAGCCGCCATTTTGGGGCGGCGCCCAGATCTTCGACTTCTGGCCCTAGAATAAAGACCGGGATTACCGGGCGGCCGGTGGCGATGGCGGCGGCCAATGCCGGATGATCCGTCAGGCGCAGATCGCGCCGAAACCACAGAAGGAGCGGCGCGCCGTCCGCTGCCTGCACGCTAGATCGCCCCGGCGACAGCCGCCGCCAGATCGTTGAGACCCGTCTTGGTTGCCGGGCCTTCGCTGCGCCAGATCACCCGGTTTTGCCGATCCAGCAGCATCAGATAAATCGTGCGGTCGCTTTTCATGTCCAGCGCTGCCATCAACGGCGCTTTGGGGACATAAAGCGTGATCGTCCGCCCCCGCGTGCCGGTATCCTGAATGCCCGAGCGCATGCCATTGTCGATGATCGACTTCATGAACCCCGGCTGCGGACCGACCGCGGGAAGCTCATAATAATCAAACTGCTGAAACCGCTTCGCCAGATCGGCGGCGGATGGCAGCCAGGTGTCAACCACCGCCTGCTGATTGCGTTTGAAGGCGAAAATGACAAGATTGACCTCTCCCTGGAAGTCTTCGGGCAGACGCATGTTGTCACCGTTCAGGTTTTGCGATTGAATTGACGGGAAAGCCGGTTTGGTCGCGTCAGCCATCGCTGACATTGAAAAACCAAGGGTAATGAGGCTGACGAATAGAAGGGCGCGCATGTTTGTCTCCGAATATTTTAAGGTTCTACGCATGGGGCTGCGAACTGGATCACCTGTCACGGTGCTTTGATGAAATAATTAACGCCCCTATGACAAAGTGAATCATGGACATGGCTGATCGCAGGCGACACTAAAACCTGGATCAATTTAACGGCAACTGCTGGCTTAACGTCAGGGGGTTACTGGTACAAAGACTTAAAGGCGAGGGCATAGATATCGGCGGCGTATTAGGATCAGTGCGGGCAATCTTTGACCTGCTGGGCAGCACCGCCCGTGATCTTGCGCCTATTCTTATCATCGTCGGCTTCTTCCAATTCGCTGTCCTGCGCCAACCAATCACCAACCCAGCCGAGCTGGCAACCGGGTTTCTGTTTGTGCTGCTGGGGCTGGCGATCTTCATTCGCGGCTTAGAAATGGCGCTGTTTCCGCTGGGCGAGGCGCTGGCCAATGCGCTGGCGCGGCGTGGCTCCCTCAGTTTGCTGATGATCTTTGCCTTTGGCCTTGGCTTTGGCACAACCATCGCCGAACCCGCCTTGATCGCTGTCAGCGACGAAGCTGCCGCAGTGATGGCCAATGCCGGTTTCATCGACGAAGGCGAGGCCAGCACCAGCCGGATCGCCCGCGCACTTCGGCTGACGGTCGCAACCTCGGTCGGGGTGTCTTTGCTGCTGGGGGTGTTGCGCATTCTGAAAGGCTGGCCGATCCAATGGCTGATCATCAGCGGCTATGTTCTGGTCGTGGCCCTGACGACGATTGCGCCGAAAGCTATTATCGGCATTGCTTATGACAGTGGCGGGGTGACAACCTCGACCATCACGGTGCCGCTGGTCACAGCCCTTGGCGTGGGTCTGGCCAGCGTGATCAAGGGGCGCAATCCGATGATCGACGGCTTTGGCCTGATCGCATTTGCCAGCTTGATGCCGATCATATTCGTGTTGATATTCGGGGTGGTGATCAGCTTATGAGGGGGTCGTTGCTGTTTGAATTGAGCGATATGTTCATGTCCATCCTTCTGGACGTCGCCCCGATTGTGGCGGTGCTGCTGGGCTTTCAACTGGGCATTTTGCGCCAGAAGATCGCCAATATGCGGCAGGTGCTGTTCGGGCTGCTCTATGTCGTGGTCGGCCTGGCGTTTTTCCTGTTCGGGCTGGAAAAAGCGCTGTTTCCGCTTGGCAAGGAAATGGCGCGGCAACTGACCGATCCTGCCTTTCTGGGCCAGGGATCAGGGGCTGCACTGGCTTGGCATGACTATTACTGGACCTATCTGTTTGCCTTTGCCATCGGCTTTGCCACCACAATTGCCGAGCCGTCGCTGATCGCGGTTTCCCTGAAAGCGCAGGACGTTTCCGGCGGCACGGTCAAGGCCTGGGGTCTGCGGCTGGCGGTGGCGCTTGGTGTCGCCCTTAGCCTGTCGGTTGGCACGTTTCGCATTGTGACAGGGGCGCCGCTTTATCTGTTTATGATCGCCGGATATATGATTGTGGTGGTGCAAACGCTGTTTGCGCCGCGCATGATCGTGCCGTTGGCATATGATTCAGGTGGGGTCACGACCTCGACCGTGACGGTGCCGCTGGTCACCGCTCTTGGCATTGGTCTTGCGACCAGCGTGCCGGGGCGCAGTGCGCTGCTGGATGGTTTCGGGCTGATCGCATTGGCCAGTTTGTTTCCGATGATTACTGTTATGGGCTATGCACAAATCGGCGAATGGCGCGCCCGCCGCAGATCTGAAAACCCGGATGTTGTTTCGCCAAACAAAGGAAAAGCACAATGAAATTCAAACTGCTTATTGTGATGACGCAGGACCACCTGACCGACCGGGCGATTGAAACCGCCCGGGGCCACGGCGCGACCGGTTGTACCGTAATCACCAGCGCGCGCGGCGAGGGTTTGACACCGACGCAAACCTTTCTGGGCCTCAGCGTCGTCAGCCAACGCGATGTCATCATGTTGCTGGTGGAAGAACATCACAGCCGCCTGATCATGGAATCCATCGCCAAAGCCTGCTGCTTTGAATCAAAGCCCGGCACCGGGGTGGCGTTTCAGATCGACATTGAAGATGCGATTGGCCTTCAGGGCCAGATCAAAAGCATCGAACAGGAAATCAGCAAGGAGGATCTGTGATGGAAACCGGTTTCACCACGGTCGAGGATGTCATGCGCACCTCGCTTTTCAAAATCAGCGGTCTGGCCAGCATCAAAGACGCGATCGACGAGATGCACCGCCACGATGTCAGCGCTTTGGTGATCGAGCGGCGGCATGAGGGCGATGAATACGGCTTCATCACGGTCAGCGAGATCGCAGCCCGGGTGATCGCGCTGAACGCGCCGCTGGACCGCACCAGCGTTTATGAAATCATGAACAAGCCGACCCTGACGCTGAACCCCAAGATGAACGTGAAATACGCGATCCGGCTTTTGTCGCAACTCCAGCTAAGGCGGGCGTTGGTGACGGGCGACCAGGGTTTGTTGGGGGCCGTCACCCTGCGCGACATGGTGTTAAGCTATTCCAATGTGAAACCGGTCGATTAAAACGTTTCGAGAAAAACTTGAGACATCGCGTATCACCAAAAGCCTGCGAACGCGTAACGTGCCAGGATTTTGGTGATTCAAGTATTTCTAGAAACGCTATAACGGCAATCGCAATCGGCTTTGAACGGCATAGGCCCGCTTATCTCACGCAAAATGGGGAAAGCTAGGCTATGACAGCGGCCTGTTATTGCATATCATGCAAGGGACTCCCTAGGTTTGGGCAACGAAAACGCCCATTTATGCGGGTTTTAGCGCGGATCGGATACCCTGCCGATTCCCCCAAAAACCCGGCTTGGGGCAAGCCAGAAAGGTGACACTTCCATGACGAGATTATTTAAAACCAAGCTGTTTTTCAGCGTTTCAGCGCTGTTGCTGCAATTCGCGCCGGTTCAGGCCGAAGACCTGGCCCTGATCGTGAACAACCGCACCTACCGTTATCAGGCCAATACCGGCGCGCCCAACAGCGTGCGCCCTGTCGCGTCACAATTCAAAGAAGCTGGATACCGGGTCGTCAGCGCGCGCAACGCCAAGGCCGACGACGCCCTGGCTGCCTTGGACGAGGTGTTGAACAACGCCACGGATGGTGATCGTCTGGTGATCGTTCTGGCCGGTCATTTCGTCCATAGCGACAGCGATACCTGGCTTGTGCCGGTTGATATGCGAGTGCCGGATCTGGCGAATATCTACTATGATTCCATCTCGTTGAACGTGCTTTTGTCTGTGCTTGAACGCCATCCCGGCAAGGCCGCCCTGTTTCTGGGCGACCCGGCCGTTAACGTCAGACTTGGCAACGGTCTTGAGGCCGGGCTTGGCGAATTTGCCGCCCCGCAAGGCGTTTTCATCGTCAAGGCGACCCCGGCAGCGCTTTACCCGGCTTTGACCGAACAGTACCTGCAACCTGGCACGGGCCTCGCCACCGCGACCGAACAGGCCGGCAATGATGTCACGGCCAGCGGCTTCATTTCCGATGTCACCATGCTTGGCCCAATCGCGGCTGATGGCGACATGACGGACGGTGACACAGCAGACGGTGACATGACCGGCGAACTGGATGCCGAGGCGGTTGAAGATATCGTCTGGGCGCTGACCATTGCGATCAGAACCCCTGCCGCCTTTGACGCCTATCTTGCGCTGTTCCCACAAGGCCGTTTCACCGCCGAGGCCGCAGCCCGCCAGGTGTCGATTGTAGAAGAGGTTATCACGCCCGAGATGCGCGCCCAGGAAACCGAAGAAGCGCTGAACCTCAGCCGCGATGTGCGTCGGCAAATCCAGCAAAACCTGACCGATCTTGGCTATTCAACCCGTGGGGTCGACGGTATTTTCGGCCAGGGCACCCGACGCGCGATCAGCCAATGGCAACAGGCCACCGGCTTTCAGCCGACCGGCTACTTGAACGCCCGTCAAATCCGCCGCCTCGCGGTTCTGGCAGATCAGCGCCGTGCTGAAATCGCCGAAGAACAACGCCAGCAGCAAGCCGCCCAGCGCGCTCAGGATCAGGCCTATTGGCAGCAAACCGGGGCCTCGGGCCAACCGGCCGATCTGCAACGCTATCTGAACCGCTATCCAAATGGCCTTTATGCCGCCAATGCGCGCCAGCAGTTACAGCAGATCAATGATGCCCAAAATGCGCAAGACGTCGCCCGACAACGGGACCGCGCTTTCTGGCAACAGACCGGTGCACGCGGCACGCTGGCAGGATTGCAGCGTTACCTGAACCGCTACCCAAGTGGCATGTTCTCGGTGATCGCGCAGACCCAGCTTTTGTTGTTGCAACAGCAACAATCCTCCCAGGAACAGACCCGCGCTGCGGACCGCGCTTTCTGGCGGCAAACTGGCGCTAACGGCACCCAGCAAGGGCTTGTGCGCTATCTGAACCGTTACCCCAATGGCCTTTTCGCCAATGAGGCCCGCGCAGCTCTGCAACAAATCGAAAACGAGCAGCAAAACCAGAACCAGAACGCACAGGATCGCAATGACTGGAACGCCGCCAAGCAAGCTGACACGGTCCAATCATACCGGCGCTATCTGCGCAACTGGCCAAACGGCAGGTTCGCCGACCGGGCCCAGGCGCGCATTGC
>CAYXXQ010000219.1:0-6181 GCA_964469075.1 uncultured Rhodobacter sp. | reverse complement strand
GGTCCGCGTTCCAGAAACAAAACTGACAGCCCGTTTTCGGCCAGCCGCCGCCCGGCAAGCCCACCGCCCATGCCGGTGCCGATCACGATCACGTCCCAGATCTGTTCGCTTGCCTCAGTCATCCGGCATCGCCTTTGGATCCATCAACGGCAAAAACACATCGCGCAGCGCGCGGGCGGCGGTGTTGGTGACATGGTTATTGTCAAAATACCAACCCTGCCCATCCTGAAGGGCTGTGCAAAATTCCGGGCCACAGAAGCGATCCCAAAGATCGACATAAGTTATCAATCCATCCCGTGCTGCCGCCTGAAAAACCCCGTCAGAGCTGGCGGTGCGGCTGATCAGATCGCGTCGCCAGACCCGGGTTTTTGCCGTCAGCTCAATCCCCGTGCCAAGCTTGCGATGCGCCAGATCACGCGCGATACTACGGGAGTCATAACGCGGGATTTCCGGCACCTGACGCAGCACGAAAACCTCATCAAAATGCGGGGCAAGGGCGATCAGGCTGTGAACTGCCGCCGCAGCAAACAGGGCGGCATTGCCGGTGGCCTCAAGGCCTGCACCGGGCTGGGCTTGCAGATTTATCGTGTTTTCGACATCCCGGCCGACCCCCCGGCCTTCGGCATAATAAGACCAACGCCCCACCAGCATCAGCCGTCGCAACGACGGCGTTTGGGTGATCGCGCGCGCCATAATGTCATTGGTGGTGACGCAGGCCGCATCTTCCTGCGCAGTGGTGGTGTTTTCCTGCTTGGTCAGCCCGAAGACCGGCGCGCATCCGGCCCGCCAGACCAACAATCCGGGTTTTTCCGCCTCGGACGCGGCCAGGCCGATCCCGTCCATGAAGGCGCGCAGATGCGAATCCCCCCAGATCAGGTATTCTGGCGGCTGCCCATCTGGCCCCAGATCGCACACCTCAAGCCCGGTAAAGGCACCATCGCGGGCGGTATAACACCGGCCCCAATCCTGCAGAAAGTCGGCCGAAGCGTTGATATGCACGCGGATTTCGGGTTTGAACCGCGCTGGCATGCCGTTTTGCTGGTAAATCCAACCCCCGGCTGACACCAATATGACGGAGGCAAAAACTGTGCCGCCCAGCAATCCGCGCCCCGACAGGTTTTGCGCACGCCGCACCGGCAATTCCACCAAGCGCCAGGACAGAAAAGCTACCACCAACACCAGCGCCATCCAGCCAAAACGCTCGGCCCAGCCATCATAGCCGCCCCGCCAATAGGTCGACAGCGTCAAGATCGGCCAGTGCCAGATATAAAGCGAATAGGAAATCAGCCCGACCGCCACCGGCCCTTTCAGGATCAGAAGTCGGTTCACCAAATTGCCATGCCGCCCGTTCAGGATCAAAAGCCAACTGCCCAAAACCGGCGCAATCACCTGATAGCCCGGAAATTGCGGCCCAGGATTTACGAACAAGATCGCCCCGATCACCAGCGCCATTCCAAGCCAGGAAAGGCTGCCATGATAGTTCCATTGCAGTTTTCGCTGATGACCAAGGATCGCCAGCAAGACGCCGGAAAGCAACTCCCACGCGCGAAAGGGAAACAGGTAAAACGCCGCCGTGTGCGCCGATTGTGTGATCAGGATCGCGCTTGTAAGTGAAGCGGCAAACCCTATCAGCAGCACCGCGACCAAACCGCGATGCCAGCGGCCAAGCAACAGGATCAGTAGCGGCAGGACAATATAAAACTGCTCTTCCACCGACAGTGACCAGGTGTGCAGCAGGATCTTTTCTTCGGCGGCGCCGTCAAAATACCCGGCTTGCCGATAAAACAGAAAGTTTGATAGATAAATCGTGGCCGCGATCAGTCCTTTGCCGAATTCGCGAAACTCGTAGGGCAGCAGGATCGCATAGGCAAAGCCAAGCGACACCAGCGCCATTGTGAAATAAGCCGGGGCCAATCGACGGATACGTCTGAGGTAAAACCGGGCTAGCGACAGGCGACCATTGGCGATTTTTTCGCGCCACAGAATGCCGCCGATCAAAAACCCCGAGATCACGAAAAACACGTCGACGCCGACGAAACCACCGCCGAAACCGGGGATTGCGAAATGGTAAAAAACCACGGCCAGCACCGCGATGGATCTTAGGCCGTCGATCTCTCTGCGGTAGTCCATTGCTTTGATTTCCAGCGAGGGCATGCCCCCGTCTGACCTGTCTGTCGACTTGTGGTTAACGATCTTTGCCGCGATCCCAATGCCGTTTTTCGCCTCGCACGCATCTTGCCGTGAAACGCCGCTGAAAGAAACCGTTTTTCACCCATCTGCCGCAATTGGCCGCGTGTATGTCGGCAGGCATCGCAACCCGGAAGTCTGGCGGATACGCCCCCTTGCCCGCCTGCGCAAAAGCGGGAATAGTTGGCGTGCGCTGCCTATTGGTGCCACAGGTGAAAACAGGAGGCCGCGTTTGGGCAAGGACAGTCAGGTTTCAGCCAGCGTTCCCGACTGGTCGCGCGAGGCGATCCGCAAGTTCTGGGATCCCGGCCCAAAGCTGTTGCGCGCGATCCGGCGCTATCAAACCGCCCGCGCTAAATCCGGTGTTCTGGCTGCGATGGGGGCAAAATACTGGGTGCTGAATCATTGGTTCTGGTCACAGGTCACGCAGTCTGAGATCCACCTTCACAGCCAGATCGCAGGCGGGCTGCGCCTGCCGCATCCGACCGGCATCATCTTGCATCCCGAAAGCGTCATCGGGCCAAATTGCATGATTTTTCATCAAGTGACACTGTCAGGCCCGGTCACGCTGGGAGGTCATGTCGATATTGGTGCCGGTGCCAAAATCCTTGGCCCGTTGCAGATCGGTGATCACGTCAAGATCGGTGCAAATGCAGTGGTGACGGGTGATGTACCTGATTGTGCAACGATGGTTGGCATACCGGCCCGGCAGGTTGGACGCAATACATAAGGTTTGCCCCGCAAGGTATTGTTTACAGGTTATAACTTAGTCGTATGCGTGTGCTGAAAGCGGTTCACCTGCCAGCACTGACCGGTATATCTTAAGCGTTTTGGCAGCCTTGACCGACCACGGATAAAACCCTTCTGCATAGGCTTGCCCGCGCGGGGCGGTTTGCGCCATATCACTTTGATTTTGCGCACAATTCTCCATCGCCGTACGAAACCCGACAACCATTTCGTCAAGCGAGGCCAGGTCAATTGCCATCCCGCGCCCGTTTGAAACCAACGCTCCAGGGGCGCCGCAATTGGCTGTGATCACAAACATGCCTGAGGCCATTGCCTCGATTACGACACCGGCCCCTAATTCACGGATCGAGGGGAAAACAAACACGTCATGGTCACGCATCAGCCTTGCAACTTCTGCTTGGCTTTTACGCCCGGAAATTGTGATCACATCCCCCAAGTCATGGTCCTCGATCAGGGTTTGCAGGCGCGGCAGTTCCGGGCCATCCCCAACAATAGTCAGCTTGTGACCGTGCAGGATTGATGACCCAGCAAAGGCCCGCACCACAAGTTCCGGCAGTTTGTAGGGCACCAACCGCCCGACATATAAAAAGCGCAACTGGCCTTTGGCCCGAGTACCTGCCTGATCAGACCCCTTGGCGTGAAACAGATTCGGATCAATGCCGATTTCCGGCATCATCACGATCTTGCTGGGATCGGCATGGATCAGATCGCGGATAGTGTGATCAAACCCGGCCAAAACGCAGGCTGCCTTTCGATAGGTCGATTTGGCGAAAGGCAGGTATTTGTAGGCGTCGCGCAGCACGCGCAGCCGCTCCTTCTCGCGCTTTTGTTCGGCTTGGAATTGCTTCGGCCAGGGCAGATTGCCGTTCAGCGGACCGATCACAAATGGCACCGGCGTTTTATGGGCGATGTAGCTTGGCAAGGTCGGCGACATCGGCGTGATCCTGTGAACAAGATCAAACTCGCCAGCCTTCAGACGCTTGCGAAACAGCGTCCAAGCTTGCCGTTCAAACGCCAGATACGGCAGATAATTCATGATCATACCGGTCGACCAGGCCACTGCATCGCCGCCGCGCAGGAACGTGGCAAGCTTGTACATCGGCGCGGCCAACCGCTCCGTATCAATATAGATGACCTCAAGTCCGTCGCGGGTCTTTTCGATCGCCGGGCGGTTGCGGATATGGGTGACAAGCACGACATCGCAAATCGCAGCCAGCGCGCAGGCGTATTTGTAGCCAACGATGGGCAGCGACGGCCATTCGGGATTGCACTCATCCGCCAGGATAAGCACGCGCAACCGGTTTTTCGCGTCCTGCCGCATGTCGCCCCAAATCAGCCAAAGCGCAGAATTGCGCCAATTGACCCGGTTTTGGCAGGAAATTGTGGTGAAATCCGGGCGTCCGGGCAGATTTTTGGCACTTTGCTGCTGTTACAAAATTGTCCGTCGTTTGGTGGTTATTACCTCAGACTCAGTATCTAACTGCCCTGCGCGCGCGCGCGGGCTGCGCCGCAAATGTTCAGCATGGCCCAGCAATGCCCCGGCCATCAGCCAGGTCATTGGCGTCAGCGTGGCGTTGGGCAAAAGATCGACCATATTGATCGCCAGCAGCAGCGCCAGTGCTGCGGCATAAGGCGAAATCGGCCTACTTGGACCTTGCCGCGTCACCTGCCACAACATGAACAACGGCAGTGCCAATAGGCCAAATTCGGCCAGGAACCCAACCCAGCCATAGACCCCGAACACGATGATCCAGCGCCCGTCTGAAACAGTGGTGATGATGCCCGATCCAGGGTCATGTTCATGGTTGCGCCCCCAACTGCCCCAGCCAAAAAGTGGTTTCAAATCAACGCGATCAAACAGTGTATCCTCATTATCAAACCGAAATTTGAGGGAGCCCGCGCGCTCCTCATTCACCTTTTCGGCTTGTTGCAGCATCCAGTTGACCGGCACCAGATCAAACCCTTTGGCCAGGGGATAGGCCAGCGAAAGCGCTGCCAGCAACACCGCAACGCGGATCTGATTGCGCGGGCGTAAAAGGAACAACAGCGGCACCAAAACCATCGCATACAAAACCGCGCCCAGGGTTTTGCACAGCACAAGCAGCGCGCCCAAGACCCCTGCCCCCAGGAAATATCGCAACCGGCTATCGCCCGGCTCGTTCCGCCACAAAGTGACGGCGGCGATTAGGGCCGACATCACGAAAAACGCCACCCAAATGCCGTGACCCAGAAATACAATCGGGCGAAAGCCTGTGGCGCGGACCATCTGGTGAAATACATGCTGGAAATAGCCGTAAACCCAGACGTTGATCTGCGGGCTGAGGCGCACCTCGATCAGGATCGGCAGCGCATAGGCCAGCCCGCCGATCACCAAAGCCAGCAGCAGATCGCGCATCGCGGCCTCGCTGATCAGTAATTTGCGCGCCAGAAGAAAGCCGATCAGGATCAGAACCTGGCTGATCGGCAGAGCAATCGCATCAACCGCATGCAGCCCGCGAATGATCGTGCGCTGGAACACCAACGGCTCAGGATTGGTAATCACCGTCAGGATCGGGCTTAGAACAAAAACCACCACCAGCACCTTGCCGATAAGACTGTCAGGCAGGCGCAGGGCATCGCGCCCGACCGCACGCAGGTTCAGCAATCGCAGTGGGTTCAGCATAGCGATAATCGCGCTTAGCCGCTTTTGCGGGATGCGCGGCAAGGCCAGTTTCGGCGCATCTTTCAGAAACAAAGCCACCATCAGGATCGACAAATGCGGGATCGACACCTTGTTCAAGGGTGGCAAAAGCGGAAAATCAAACGCCGCCGGTGAGGGCGGCAGCAAAAGATACCCAGCCAGCACCGACCAGATCAGCGCGCGATCCCGGGGCAGATAGACAAACAGCACAATCGTCACCACCGGCCAGATCGCCAGCATGAATTGCGCAAAAATATTGGGCATGATCAAACCCGCCTGTCGATGAACCATCATATGCGGTCTTGTTAAATCGGCCGACCGCTTTTGCCCTTATAGCAAGCCTTGGCAGGACTGTCGCCCATGACCTATGCTGACACGCCGGGTTTCCGGTTTACCGGACTGTCTGAAAGCGGATTTATGCCTGAGCCACGACCATTGAAGATCGCCTATCTTTGTGACTTATCGCCTTTTGAAAGCTGGAGCTATTCTGGTGGCAATGCCCGCATTCTTGCCAGCCTGCAAACCCATGTTGGCGATGTCGTGGTGTTGGATCAAAGCTGGGGTCTG
>CAYXXQ010000218.1:4353-6186 GCA_964469075.1 uncultured Rhodobacter sp. | reverse complement strand
TAACACGAACCGAGGCCGAAACCGCCTTTCGCGTGATCATGGAAGGCGATGCCACCCCGTCCCAGATCGGCGGGCTGCTGATGACCTTGCGCACGCGCGGTGAAACCGTCGAAGAATACGCCGCTGCCGCTGCCGTCATGCGCGCCAAATGCCTGGCCGTGAAAGCCCCCGACGGGGCGATGGATATCGTTGGCACCGGCGGCGACGGCAAAGGCACGCAGAACATTTCAACCGCCACAGCCTTTGTTGTCGCCGGGGCGGGTGTGGTTGTGGCCAAGCATGGCAACCGCAATCTCAGCTCTAAATCGGGTGCTGCCGACGCGCTGACCCAGATGGGCATCAACGTCATGGTCGGCCCGAAAGTGGTCGAACGCGCAATTGCCGAGGTCGGCATCGGCTTCATGATGGCCCCGATGCACCACCCGGCGACGCGGCATGTCATGCCCTCGCGCCAGGAACTCGGCACGCGCACGGTCTTTAACATTCTCGGTCCGCTGACCAACCCGGCCGGTGTCACCCGCCAGTTGACCGGCGCGTTTTCCCGCGATGTCATCCGGCCGATGGCCGAAACGCTGGCAGCATTGGGATCGGAAAAAGCCTGGCTTGTTCATGGCAGCGACGGCACTGACGAGATTTCAATCGCGGGGGTGACCTGGCTTGCAGCACTTGAAGATGGCAACGTGTCCGAGCGGGAGTTGCATCCAGAAGACGCTGGCCTGGCGGTGCATCCATTTGAAGCCATTCTGGGCGGCACCCCGGAAGATAACGCAAAGGCTTTTCGGGCGCTGTTGGATGGTGCAGAAAACGCCTATCGCGATGCGGTTTTGCTGAATGCAGCCGCCGCGTTGATGGTTGCTGACAAGGTTAAAAACCTTCCGGAAGGCGTTGAAATGGCTCGTGAAAGTATCGACAGTGGGGCCGCGCGCAGCAAAGTTGAAGCGCTGGCGAAAATCACCCGGGCCGCGACATGACCAACATCCTTGACCGCATCAAAGCCTATAAACTGGAAGAGGTCGCGGCGCGCAAATCCGCCCGCCCGCTGGCAGAGGTTGAGGCCGCAGCCCACCTTGCCCCGCCCGCACGCGGGTTCCACCAGGCGTTGGTGAAGGCGACACAAACCGGTTACGGCCTGATCGCTGAAATCAAGAAAGCCAGCCCCTCAAAAGGTTTGATCCGGGATGATTTCAACCCGCCGGAACTGGCGCGGGCTTACGAGGCCGGGGGCGCCGCCTGCCTAAGCGTGCTGACCGACACGCCTTCTTTTCAAGGCGCCGACGCTTTTCTGACCGCCGCCCGCGAAGCCGTCTCGCTGCCCGCCCTGCGCAAAGATTTTCTTTACGACCCCTATCAGGTGGCCGAAGCCCGCGCCCTTCACGCCGACTGCATCTTGATCATCCTCGCTTCAGTTTCGGACGCACAAGCCGCCGAACTGGAAGACGCGGCCCTGTCATGGGGCATGGACGTCCTGCTGGAAGTCCATGACGCCGCCGAACTTGAGCGCGCCTGCGACCTGAAATCCCCCTTGATGGGCATCAACAATCGTAACCTGAAGACCTTTGAAATCACGCTTAACACCACGCGGCATCTGGCCGCCCAAGTACCGGATGATCGCATGATCGTCGCTGAATCCGGTATTTTCACGCCAGCCGACCTGGCCGATCTTGCCGGATATGGCGCGCGCGCCTTTCTGATCGGTGAAAGCCTGATGCGTCAGGCAGATGTGGCGGCGGCCACCAAAGCGCTGTTGGCCAATCCGGTGCCAGCCAAGGGGGATCAATGCCAAAGCTGACGCATTTTGATCAAAAGGGCGATGCGCATATGGTTGATGTCTCG
>CAYXXQ010000218.1:0-4253 GCA_964469075.1 uncultured Rhodobacter sp. | reverse complement strand
GCCAAAGCTGACGCATTTTGATCAAAAGGGCGATGCGCATATGGTTGATGTCTCGGCCAAAGCTGTGACCGACCGTATTGCCAGCGCCGAAAGTCGCGTCAAGATGTCGACAGAAACCTTTGATATTGTTGTTAAAGGCAGTGCCAAGAAAGGTGACGTTCTGGGCGTTGCCCGGCTGGCCGGGATCATGGCGGCCAAGAAAACCGCCGATCTGATCCCCTTATGCCATCCCTTGCCAATCACAAAAGTTGCGCTTGATCTGACCCCTGACAAGGACAGCTCCAGCGTTGTGATCACAGCCACGGTCAAGACCTTGGGCCAAACCGGGGTCGAGATGGAGGCCCTGACCGCCGTGTCGGTGGCCGCCCTCACGGTTTATGACATGTTAAAGGCAGTTGATAAGGCGATGGAGATCACAGACATCCGCGTCACCCTGAAAGATGGCGGAAAATCAGGACGTTACGAGGCCCAGCCGTGATCAGTGTTGCCGAAGCGGTGGAAAAGGTCACCGGCCTGTGCGCGCCGCTTGACAGCGAGTTTGTCCCCCTGCGCCAAGCCGCCGGGCGTGTTTTGGCAAAAGACGTCGCCGCCCTGCGTGACCAGCCGCCTTTTGCGGCCTCGGCAATGGACGGTTTCGCGGTCATTGACGCAGAGGTCGCGCCGGGTGCCAAGTTTCGCGTGATCGGCGAATCCGCTGCCGGGTCGGGCTTTGACGGACGGGTAAAAGCCGGGGAAACCGTGCGGATTTTCACTGGCGCACCACTGCCCAGAGGCGCTGATCGCGTTATTATTCAGGAAGATATCAGCCGCAGCGGCGATGTGATCACATTAAACGCCAGCTATGATCCTACGGCCTATATCCGCCCCGCCGGGGACGATTTCAAAGCCGGAGCCCGCCTGCATGCCCCGCGCCGCCTGTCGGCAAATGATGTGGCTTTGCTGGCCTCGATGAACATCGCAGACGTACCGGTTTATCGTCGCCCGGTGGTCGCCTTGGTGGCCACTGGCGACGAATTGGTGATGCCCGGCGAACAGCCAGGGGCGGATCAGATCATCGCCTCAAACGGATTTGGTCTGGCGGCTTTGCTGGAACAATATGGGGCCGAACCGCGCGTGCTGCCGATCGCCAAGGACAACCCCGCCTCGCTGAAACTAGCGCTGCGGTTTTGTGAAGGGGCCGACCTGATCGTCACCATCGGCGGCGCCTCGGTCGGGGACCATGACATCGTGCAGGACGTCGCCCGCGAACTGGGTTTGGAAACCGCATTTTATAAGGTCAGCATGCGCCCGGGCAAACCCCTGATGGCCGGGCGATTGATCGACGCGGCAATGGTCGGACTGCCGGGAAACCCCGTATCTTCAATGGTTTGCGGCCATGTCTTCTTGCGGCCGATGCTGTCCGTGATGCAAGGCTTTCCTACGGGCCCCCTCAGCCGCGATCTGGCGCGGCTTGGCACCGCCTTGGCGGCAAATGGCGGGCGTGAACACTACATGCGCGCACAATTGGGCGTGGAATATGGGCAGCTAACCGTGCATTCCGCAGATCGCCAGGACAGCGCGCTGTTGACGGTGCTGACCAACTCCAACGCGCTTTTGGTGCGGCCCCCGCACGACCCGGCCAAATCCGTCGGCGATATGGTGGAAGTCATCCGTTTCTGACACAGGTTGTTGACACAAAACAAGAACACTTGTAGAACCAAGGCTGAACGAACGCAAAGACACGCTTTGCATAAAGCTGGGAAAACCCCCGCATTTCGGGCTGAGGAGACGCAGATGTTGACGCGCAAGCAACTGGATTTGTTGGATTTTATCAACAAACGGATGAAACGCGACGGGATTCCACCGTCTTTTGATGAAATGAAGGACGCGCTTGATCTGCGTTCCAAATCCGGGATCCACCGGCTGATCACGGCGCTGGAAGAGCGCGGCTTCATCCGTCGGCTGGCCCACCGCGCCCGGGCAATAGAAATCGTGAAACTGCCGGAATCGCTGGAACATCAAGGTTTCAAGCCGCAGGTAATCACAGGCTCGGCGACGGGTCGGCCAAAGGCAGCCCAGTCGGTTGAGCGCACCAACGCGCTGGAAGTGCCGGTGATGGGCCAGATCGCAGCGGGCACCCCGATTGAGGCGATCAGCCACAAAACCACCAGCGTGGCCGTACCCGGCAGCATGCTGCGCAGCAAAGGCCTGCATTACGCGCTTGAGGTTAAGGGCGATTCGATGATCGAGGCGGGCATCAACAACGGCGACGTTGTGGTGATCCGCGAACAACCGGATGCGGAAAATGGCGATATCGTCGTGGCACTGGTTGAAGATCAGGAAGCAACGCTGAAACGCCTGCGTAAACGCGGCAACGCCATCGCGCTTGAGGCGGCGAACCCGGCCTACGAAACCCGGGTGTATCGTGACGATCAGGTCAAAATTCAGGGCCGTCTGGTCGGGCTGATCCGCACTTATTAGGCTTTAGCTGGGCCGCCTCGGCGGACGGCGTCACGGCGGTCCCGTCCATAATCGCTGGCCGCTGCTCTGGCGCGCACTGGTGATATTGAACCTGTCCCCATCACGCCGGATCGCAATTGCCCCGGTCGTGCGTAGGTCTTCCTTGGTGATCTGCTGGCAGTCGCCATCAACCGGCCCGGCTTGCGGCAGAATAACCAACCAGCCGTCACGACAATGCCCGGGCAGATCCTCTGCGGGTGTTTTTGACCAGTCGTAAACCAGCGGTAAACTTGGAACCTTGCGCGCTGCGGCCTTCGCCTGATCCGCCGGATCGCCGTCGTTTTCAAGCCAGGACATGGCAACAAACCCGTTGCCTTTGGTGCGATTCAACTGCCGTCCTTCAGGCCCCAACACACCCATGATCCGCCCATTGGCCGACAGCAAGATGTCAGGCCGCGTCGACCCGACCCAAAGTGCAAACCCCAAAAGCACCGGCGCGAGGCCGATAAATCGCAGCCGCCCCCGCAGCAGGACAATCGCCAATGCACCAAGGCAGATCAGGCCCAGCACAATCCCCTCAGGTTTAAGGATGTGGCGTACCGATCCATCAAGGGATGCGATCTTCGCAGCCACGGTTAATATCCACTGAATGCCCGCCCCCATTGCCGCCCAGAACGGCGCGGCAAGACTAAACGGGGTTAACAAAACCGCGACCACGGCGGCAGGCATCACCACAAACCCCATCGCAGGCACTGAGGCCAGGTTGGCGAGTAGCCCAAATTGCGCCACGCGGTTGAAATGAAAGGCGGAAATCGGCGCCGTGGCCAGCCCGGCGATGGCGGATGACAGCGCCAGGGTCAGCATGGCGCGCAAAAGCCCACGCCAAAAACCGCGCCCGGACAGGGTTAACCAGGCTTGCCCACGCAGGCTGGCAAACACCGCGACAAGGGCCGTGGTTGCGGCGAAGGACATCTGGAACCCGGCCTCAATCACACTGACCGGGCGCAAAATCAGCACGATCACCGCCGCCAGGGCCACCGCCCTCAGGCTAAGGGCACGGCGATCCAGAAGCACCGCCAGCAGCATCACGATCACCATCACATAGGCCCGTTGGGTCGCAATATTTGCCCCCGACAGGCCCAGATAGGCGGTGGCCGCCCCCATCGCCGCCACCGCCGCGACTTTTTTCACCGGCAAGCGCAGGGCAGCAGCCGGGATCAGCGCCAACCCATAGCGGATCATTGCAAAGAAAAACCCGGTCAGCATGCCCATATGCATGCCGGAAATCGCCAGAAGATGTGCCAGATTGGACTGCCTGAGGGTCTCAAGCACCGAAGGGGAGATCCGGGCCCGATCACCGGTCAGAATGGCGGCGGCAAACGCCCCTTTCTGACCGTCAATGCGCCCGGCTATCTCGGCCGCGAGACGCATTCGCAAGCTTGCCAGCCACATTCCAGGCCCGCCATTGTCCGGCGCGCGGACCTCCAGAACCGGGTTTCTGCTGTATCCGATCGCGCCGAGGTCGCGAAACCAGGCATAACGCTGAAAGTCAAAACCACCGGGTTCAACCGGGCCTGAAAGCGGTGATAGATTGGCCGTCAGCATCACACGACGCCCGGGTTTTAGGGGGCTGTGTTGCCGTGGATAATACAGCGATATCCGCACCTTGTCGGGAATTTTGTGCGGCGACAGTTTCGGCATGAAGACCTGATCAAGCGTAATCCTGGGCTTGTCCTTGGCCGATCGGTCAACCGCAATAATCCGCCCCACAACCGGGCCGTAATAGTGAAACCGAAGCACCGGGGCCGCCGCGT
>CAYXXQ010000217.1:0-6190 GCA_964469075.1 uncultured Rhodobacter sp. | reverse complement strand
AAGACAGCGGTGCGCGAGCGATTGTGACGGATCGGGAAAACCTGCCCAAGATCATCGCCATTCGCGACCGATTGCCAGCCCTTGAAATCGTCTATGTGGTGAACCGTGCCAGCGAGGGCGCGCATGATTTCTGGCAGGATATCGCAGCGGCGTCCGATCAGTTTGGCAAGGTCAAAACCCGCGCCAGTGATCCAGCCGTGATCATTTATACCTCTGGCACCACCGGCCCGCCCAAGGGTGCACTGCATCAGCACGGGTTTCTGCTGGGCCATCAGCCGGCGGTGGAACTGCAACATGATTTCTTCCCGCAACCGGGCGATGTCGGCTGGACGCCCGCCGATTGGGCCTGGATCGGCGGGCTGATGAATATTGCGATGTCTTGCCTGTTTTACGGCGTGCCGCTGGTGTCGCACCGCATGGCGAAATTCGACCCGTATGCCGCTTATCAGCTGATCCGTCGACAGAAAATCCGCAACCTGTTCCTGCCACCGACAGCTTTGAAACTGATGCGCCAGGCGCAGCCGCCAGCCGATCTGCCGATCCGCACGATCATGTCCGGCGGTGAAAGTTTGGGGGCGGATATGCTGGATTGGGGGCAGTCAAGCTTTGGCGTGGCGATCAATGAAACCTATGGGCAGACTGAATGTAACCTGTGCCTCACCTCCTCGGCCGGTATCGGCGTGCAGCGGGCCGGGGCGATTGGCAAGGCCGTGCCTGGGTTTGATGTGGCGATCATTGACGCCGAAGGCCAGCTGGTGCCTACGGGGGAAGTTGGCGAAATCGCGGTCAAGCGCGGCCCGCCGGTGATGTTTTTGGAATATTGGCGGCAACCGGAAAAAACGGCGGCGAAATTCATTGGCGGATGGATGAAAACCGGCGATCTGGGGGCGATGGATGGCGAGGGCTATGTCAGTTTTTCGGCCCGCGATGATGATGTCATCACCTCCGCCGGGTATCGGATCGGTCCGACCGAGATTGAAAACTGCCTGACCGGTCATCCCGATGTGGCGATGGCGGCGGCGGTTGGCATCCCAGATCCTTTGCGCACCGAAATCGTCAAGGCCTATGTGGTCCTGCGCGCGGGCGCCAGCGCCGAGGGTCTGGAACAAGCGCTGATCGAGCGGGTGAAAACCCGCGTCTCCCCGCATTGCGCGCCAAAACTGGTTGAGGTTATTGATGCCATGCCAATGACCGCAACCGGCAAGATCATGCGCCGTGAGTTGCGGGCCAGATCAGAGCCATCTGAACCCTAAGCGCTGTTTTTCGGCAGGTATTTACTGGCTTCTTTCACCGCAAATGGCTTCATTCTTGCGCCATAGGTTTGTAGGAATGCCGCCACCCGATCAGCATCGCGCTTTGACAGATCGCGCAGCCACCAGGCGATAGATTTCTGAATAAACCATTGCGGATCATCGACATAGCTTGCAGCCCAGCCGAGGATCCGTTCGCGGATTGCCAGATATTCAGGCTTGGCGTTGCGATCCCGGGTCCAGGGCAGGGTGATCACCAAGGCCGCGCGGCGGGTCCACATGTGATCGGATTTGGTCCAGCCCTCGACCGCGTCAATCCGCGACGGGTTGGCGATCAGGCGCTTCTGCCCGGCCATGCAGACATGATCGGCAATCGCCCAACTGTCAAAATCGGGCACCCAGGTCTGGATCAAGGCCCAGACGCCGTCATCCGGGCGGATGCGCGCTTGGGTCAGCAGCTTGGCGGCGGCCAGGCGGGCCTCATAAATATCGGTTTGCCACAGCGCATCAGCCAAGGCGATACGCTGATCAATATCAAGCGCTGTGCGCCATTCCTTCGTCAGATCGTTGATCACGGGATTGGTGACACCAAGGTAAACCCGGTCGATCTTGTGATAGGCCCGCGACCCTTCGGCCCGGCCGGGCACGACATGGGCCTTCAGGGCCGCAAGTGCCTCACCTAATGTCATTCCACGGTCACGGATTTTGCCAGATTACGGGGCTGATCGACATCGGTGCCCTTGGTGACGGCGGTGTGATAAGCCAGCAATTGCGCCGGTATCGCGTAAAGGATCGGCGCGAACAGATCGGCGACATCGGGCATCACAATGGTCTGCCAGACGCCGTCACCGGCCAGCTCCGCCCCGGCTTGGTTGGTGACCAGAACGATCTTGCCACCCCGGGCGATGACCTCCTGCATATTGGAAACGGTCTTATCAAACAACGCATCCTTGGGGGCCATCACGATCACCGGCACATGTTCATCCACCAGTGCAATCGGGCCATGCTTCAACTCGCCGCTGGCATAGCCTTCGGCGTGTATATAGCTGATTTCTTTCAGTTTTAACGCGCCTTCCATTGCCAGTGGGTACATCGCGCCACGTCCCAAAAATAGGATATCCCGCGACTCTGCCAATTTTCGGGCGACGTTCTGAATGCTGGCTTCCGCCTTCAGGGCCTGGGTTATGACCGATGGTAAATGCTCCAATTGCAACAATAGCGCGGCTTCCTGTTCTGACGTCAGATGACCACGCTGACGGGCCGCCAGGATCGCGAGGCTTGCCAGCGCCACAAGTTGACAGGTGAACGCCTTGGTCGAGGCCACGCCGATTTCAGTACCAGCCAGGATCGGCAATGCCAGATCGCTTTCCCGCGCGATGGAACTTTCGGCGACGTTGACGACCGAAACAATGCGCGCCACTTTTTCCTGGCAGTAACGAAGGGCGGCCAACGTGTCGGCGGTTTCGCCCGATTGGCTGACAAAAAGCGCGAAGGATTTCGCCACAAGCGGCGGTTCGCGGTAACGGAATTCTGAGGCGACATCCAACTCAACCGGGATGCGGGCCAAGCTTTCAAACCAGTATTTCGCAACATTGCAGGCAAGATAGGCGGTGCCGCAAGCCACCATCGTCATGCTGTCGATGCTGTTGAAATCAAGCGCGCCCTCGCGCAGCTGGATGGATTGCCGGTCAGGCGACAGATAATGTGAGATCGCATTGCCAAGTACGGTCGGTTGTTCCGCGATTTCCTTGGCCATGAAATGCTTGTAGCCAGCCTTATCGGCCGCCGCAGTTTCCAGCTTGATTTCACGCATTGGTCGGTTGGCCAGACGATTTTCAGCGTCGTAAATCTCAGCCCCGGCGCGGGTGATGATGGCCCAGTCGCCCTCGTCCAGATAGGTGATCTTGCCGGTCATCGTCGCCAGCGCCAGCGCGTCCGAGCCGACATACATCTCGCCATCGCCATGCCCGATTGCCAAAGGGGAGCCCTTGCGCGCCGCGATCATCAGATCGTCTTCGCCTTCAATCAGAAAACACAGCGCAAACGCCCCTTCAAGCCGGGCGATAGTGTTGATCGCGGCCTCTTTCGGGCTTTGACCAGCATCCAGAAAATCGCGAAACAACAGCGCGACGGTTTCAGTATCGGTTTCGGTTTCAAACGAATGGCCGTTGCCTGCCAGATGTTGACGCAACTCACGAAAGTTTTCGATAATACCGTTATGCACCACGGCAACCCGGCCCGATTTATGCGGATGCGCGTTGGCAACGGTCGGCGCGCCATGCGTGGCCCAGCGGGTGTGGCCGATGCCGGATTTCCCCGGCAAAGGGTCATGCACCAGCAAATCTGACAGGTTGATCAGCTTGCCAAGGGCGCGCCTGCGATCCAGCGCACCGTTGTTGACGGTGGCAATGCCGGCACTGTCATAGCCGCGATATTCCAGGCGTTTTAGCGCCTCAAGGATGGTAGGGGACACTTCATGCGTGCCAAGAATGCCTACAATACCACACATGGATCAATCCGCCTTTTCTGCCTGTTTCCGGGCTTTTAATGCCGTAAGCCGGTTCTTTAAACGAACCGCAAAACCTTCTTTGTTAATCTGCTGCGCGCGGGCGATTGCCAAAGCTTCGGCCGGGACGTTTTTGGTGATCACAGACCCCGAACCAGTCATCGCATCGCGTCCGATTGAAACTGGAGCGACCAGGCTGGTGTTGGAGCCGATAAAAGCCCGCGCCCCGATTTCAGTACGATGTTTCATCACGCCGTCATAATTGCAGGTGATGGTGCCGGCACCAATATTGGCCTCAGGCCCGATATCGGCGTCCCCGACATAAGACAGGTGGTTGATTTTGGCGCCTTCGCCGATCTGGGCATTTTTAACCTCAACAAAATTGCCGACGCGGGCAAATTCGGCTAGTTCGGCGCCGGGGCGCAGTCGGGCAAACGGGCCGACAATGGCGCCGCGGCTGACATGGCAGCCCTCAAGATGGCAAAAAGCATTGATCGTCGCGCCGCTTTCAATCGTGACATCGGGGCCGAAAACCACGTTTGGCCCGATCACGACATCGCGGCCGACAATCGTGTCATAGGCGAAATAAACCGTTTCAGGGGCGGTCAGGGTTGCGCCATTTTCCATCGCCTCAAGCCGGGCGCGGGCTTGAAACGCCGCTTCAGCCTCGGCCAGTTCGGCGCGAGAATTGATGCCCATTGTCTCGGCAATGTCGCAGGTCACTGCGGCGCAGCCAAGGCCCTCGGCATTGGCCAGGCCCACGATATCGGTCAGGTAATATTCGCCACTGGCATTGTCATTGCCGACCTTGGCAATCAGGTCAAACAGGGTCTTGGCATCTGCGCAGATCACGCCGGAATTGCACAGGGTCACCTGTAGGTCCTCAGACGTTGCATCCTTTGCCTCGACAATTGCGGTAAGGTTTTCGGTGTCGTCAACAATCAGGCGGCCGTAGCGGCCAGGCACCTCGGCCTCAAAGCCAAGAACAACAATCGCCGCCCCATCCGCGCGCTTTTGCAACATGGACTGCAGGGTTTCGGGCCGGATGAATGGGGTGTCGCCGTAAAGAACGATCACATCGCCAATAAAATCCTGCAAATGGCTGCGGGCCTGATCGACCGCATGCGCCGTGCCAAGCTGTTCGGATTGCAGTGCAAATTCAGCCGTCTCGTTCCAATCAAGCGCGGCTTCTTCAACCTGCTCCCCGCCAAACCCGCCGACAACGATCACCTTTGCGGGGTCAAGCGCTTCGCCTGCACGCATCGCATGCATCAGTAGGGGGGCCGCGGCGACGGAATGCAGAACTTTCGGCAAATCCGAATTCATCCGCGTCCCTTTTCCGGCAGCGAGTATGACGAGCGCAACAGACATGTCAAAGGCCTTGTTTCCAGTTGCGACCTGTTCTAGCGGGGTTACGTGCGGTCGAAAAGCGAAACCTTTTCAACAATCTTTACGGTTCGTGACAGGGCTGGCACAATCTTGCCGATACGGTTCTGAATGGGGGAAGCAATGCGCAGTGTGATATTTGATCTGGACGGGACTTTGGCCGACACATCGGGTGACTTGATCGCAGCCGCCAACGCCTGTTTTCAGGGGTTGGGTCACGGCGCGATGCTTGATCCGGTCGCGGATGCGGAAACTGCGTTCAATGGCGGTCGCGCGATGCTGCGGCTTGGCTTTTCCCGTCTTGATGCAGCCTGGGATGAGGCGGATGTCGATGCCCAATATCCGCTGTTGCTGGCAAGTTACGCTGAAAATATCGACGTGTTTACAAATCTTTACGACGGGGTTGAGCGAGCTTTGGATCAATTGGCGCAGGAAGGCTTTGGACTTGGCGTCTGCACCAACAAACCAGCAGCCTTGGCCGAGATTTTGCTGGCGCGACTTGGCATTCGTGATCGGTTTGAAGCAATGCTGGGGGCCGACAGCTTGCCAGTGCGCAAGCCCGATCCGGAGCACCTGTTTGAAACCATCAGGCGGCTGAACGGTTCTAACGCGCAATCGGTGCTGGTGGGGGATACGATGACGGACCGCAAGACGGCGAGGGCTGCCAATATCCCCTGTATCCTGGTGACATTTGGACCAAAATCGCGTGATGTCGAGGCAATGGCGCCTGAGGCATTGCTTGAGCATTACGATCAGTTGCCCGAGGTTCTGAGCCGCCTGAATTTGCGTTGAAGGGGCGGTTTTGAAGTGGGCTGAGGGAGTTGTTTATTGGGATAATGGTTTAAAGTCAGTATGTTAGGTGAAGAAAAGGGGCATCATTTCTATTGGGCTAGTAGAGTAGTCGACTAGAGGACTAGTCGACCAATTGATAAGTCGACTGATCGACTGATCGACCGATTGACTGCTTGATCAATCGATTGATCGGCCGGTTTTCTAACCGACTAACCGACTAACCGACTAACCGACTAACCGACTAACCGACTAACCG
>CAYXXQ010000216.1:0-6219 GCA_964469075.1 uncultured Rhodobacter sp. | reverse complement strand
TTATCACTGCCCGCGACAGGTTCGCAGCCGATTTCCCTGAGGAGCGGATCCAAGTGAATGGTCGTCACTGGGGCGTGATCAGGGCGGGGTCAACTGGGCCTGCGCTGGTGCTGATCCCTGGCACTTTGGGGCGGGCCGATATCTTTTTCCAGCAAATCACAGCCCTTGCAGGACAGTGCCAAATCCTGGCGCTGTCTTATCCCGAAAGCGGCGGCATCGCCGATTGGGCCGCTGATATATCCGAATTGATGCTGCGTTTTGATCTAAGCCCGGCGGTGGTTTTGGGGTCGTCCCTAGGCGGTTATCTGGCACAGTTTTTTGCAGCCACCTATCCGGATCAGGTGAAATCGCTGGTTGCCGCCAACACACTGGCATCGGTCAAAGGGCTGGATCAACTGCCGCCTTACGCGCTTGATCTTATGGCCACACCGATTGGAACCCTGCGCGCGGGCTTCAAGGCCGGGTTAAGCCAATGGCTGACACCCGAAAACCCCTATGCAAATCTCGCTGAACTGTTGTTGCTTGAGGTTGACGGGCGCATCCCAGCGGCCGAGATGCGGGCGCGCTTGCAAGCCCTGAAAACCGCGCCGAACCTGCCCCGCCAAACCCTGCCAAGCCGCGAGATTTACACCGTTCAATCGGATGACGACCATCTGATTTCTGAAGCCATGCGCCAGGACTTGCGGGCAACCTTGGCCCCGGCCCGGGCGTTCCGCTTCACCAACGCCAGCCATTTTCCCTATGTGACCCAGCCAAGGGACTATACTGCATTGCTGCGCGAAATTCTGGAGCTGGCACCGGCTGGATCAACCTGGCCGGCAGGTGCGGAAACCGTTCTGTAGGGCCGGGCGTTAGTTTTCGTAATAGCCTTTGTAGGATTGGCCATATCCACCATAATCGCCATACTCATAGCGCTTCATCCCTTTCGGATCGACCTGGCTAAGGACAAGCCCCGTCAGGGTCGTCTTGCCCTCAGATGGCACGCTGGAGGTCGACATCACGATTTTCGGGGGGTTGTCGACATTGGACAACGGGATGGACGTGCGCAAGTTGCGCACAGCCTCGGCCGCGTGGGAGGCGGGTTTGTTCAGGACGTAATCCAAAACCAACCGACGATCCTTTGCCGGGATAATTGGCAGCGTCCCCATCACAGTGTGGTTGGTTTTCAACTCCAACTCATCCGACGTGCGGAAGGTGTTTTGCATCAACTCCCGGATCAACACATAGCCAGAGCCACCTATCAACCCAAGCATCGTTTCAGTCGCGCCAGATTTGCGCGCGGCTGACAGTTCTTCAAGCCGGGTCAGGGCGACACCAGCGGCAACCTCGGTTTCGGCCACACGGTCACGCAAATCCTTGATCTGCCGGTTCATCCCTTCAAGGGCTTCCGGGCTGAGGAGCTTTCATCAAACCACGCGGACCGATGGCAATTGGGTCGTGCATGGCCATACGATTGTCAAAACACCAACCTGGAAGAAGGACAAGGTCGGCATCGACACCGGCGCCTATTACTCAGGGCACCTCCTCACCGCCGCAATATTCCCCCAAAGCCCTGCCCGCCGCGTTTTCGCGGACCACAGGCATTGGCCCAACCCGCCAGTCAAGTGCCGCACCCCAAGCCGCGATGGAACCGGAAGAGCGCACAGCCCAAGCCGAAACCCGCGTGCCGCCGCCCTTTGCACCGCAGCCTTATGCAATCGGTGTTGGCGACGTTCTGGTCCTAGCCATCCCGACCGCTGACGCAACGCTGGCGGGTGTCCCCGGATTGATCGCCGCCCAGAACAAGCGCCAAGGCTATACCGTGCAGGATGACGGGTCGATCGCAGTGCCGGATGTCGGGCGCATTCATGTCGCCGACATGACCTTGGACGCAGCCGAGGCCGAGGTTTTCAAGCGTTTGGTTGAAAGTCAGATCAATCCAACCTTCAGCCTTGAGATTTCTGAGTTCAACTCAAAACACGTGTCTATCGGCGGGGCGGTCGCATCCCCGACCCTGGTGCCGATTGGCCTGCAACCGATTTACCTCGACGAAGCGCTGCAACTTGCCGGGGACGTGACCGCGCAGGATCTTGATTACTCCACGGTGCGGATCTATCGCGACGAAAGGCTTTACCAAATCCCGCTGACTGAGCTGTTCTCCAGCCGCGGCTTGCGCGAAATCGCGTTGAAAGACGGTGACCGGATTTTCGTTGATACACAGTATGAACTGGAACAGGCCAAGGCCTATTTCGCCGAACAGATCACACTGAGCCAATCCGCGCGATCGCAGGCATTGGCCGAGTTGAACACCGAATTTGGCTTGCGCAGCAGCCAGCAGGCAGAAACGCGCGCGAACTTTGATGCGCGTGTTAAATATGACGCAGTCAGCCGCGACTATGTTTACCTGGCCGGTGAAGTCAGAAAGCAAACTCGATTCGCGCTGTCGTTTGAACAGCGGGCACCACTTGCCGATGCACTGTTCTCGGAAGGTGGGATATCCACTGAGGTTGGCAATGTCAGCCAGATTTACGTGTTGCGCAGCGAGGGTGATCCCAATGTCGTCAGCCCGATTAAGGTGTTCCATTTGGACGCGCGCAACGCGGTTTACCTGCATTTGGCAACGCGCTTTCAGATGCGACCCAATGATGTGATCTTCGTGGCCGAACAGCCCGTGACCCGTTGGGGCCGCGTGATTTCGCAGATTTCACCGTCCTTGATCACGACCACTGCTGCGGCCGCGATCAACTAAAGCGATTTGCGTGTCAACTATCGCAAGCCGTTGCAGGGTTAATCCGATCTTCACGATCTGCTTTTAATGATGGGGCAAGCCCAGGTGGCTTGGCCTGTCTTGACAGGTTATATGCCGGGCCGTCCTGATCTTGCCTGCGCGAACCCCTCGCCAAGTGCGGTCATTGAGGGAGTGTGCAGATATGCCAAATCCGTTTGTTGTCCTGTTTACTGCCCGAAGCGGCTCAACAGCGCTGTTTGGCAATTTGAAGCAGCATCCGGATATCGACATGCGGGCCGAGGTGTTTGGCGGCAAGACCTTGCCCGGCGGCTTGGCGCAAACCGATGCAAACAGGGTGGCGTTTTTGCGCCAATTCTGGGCTGGTATTGAAGCGACGGGTGCAGCGCGGACTGGCCAGATCGCCAAAGGCTTCAAACTACAGATCACACGCACCAACGCGCAATTTACCGACCCCGCGCGGTTTGTAAACTTCAGTTCTAGCTACGCCCCGAAAGTCATCGTGTTGCGGCGCGCCAACCATGTGAAACAAGTGATTTCAGCGCTAAACGCACGGCGTGTTTTGCGCGAAACTGCCGTGATCAGGGACGGACGCGCAACCGCACACATCACCCCGGATCTTGTGGACACCATCGCGCAGGTCAAGTCCCAACCCTTGCAGATCGACCTGCCAGAACTTGCACGTATGCTGAACGGTTTAAAGCGCAATTATCAGGCACTGGACCGGATCGCAGTGATGTTTCCTGACCGGATTGACATCACCTATGAAGACTATTTGCAGGATCGCGACGGCCTTGTCGCTGATGTCATGGACTTCATTGGCGTCGACCCCTCCCGCGCGCTTGTTCAAGATGCTTACCTCAAGATCACCAGCGACGATATCAGCGATGTGGTTGAAAACTATGACGAACTTTCGACCTTTGCTAAAGGCACGGAATATGCGGCGATGCTGAATTGACATGCTGTCGCTAATCTCGATCCACATCCCAAAAACCGCCGGCACGAATTTCACTGAGGTTCTGAAAACCCTCCACGGTGCTGCGATCCATTTCGACTACGGGACCGAGCGGAATTTGCAGGACGCCCGCAGTTGCAGCCCGAAAATCTTGGCCGAAACCAAGGCATTTCGCGATCGCACCGCCGCCATTCACGGCCATTTCCACTATCTGAAATATAAGGACGTGTTCCCGGATGTGCCGGTGATTGCAACGCTGCGGCACCCCGTGGCGCGGGTGATTTCCCAATACCGCCACATCGCGCTGCATGGTGATCCAAATGTCGAACGGCACCGACGGATTATGGACGGTGAAATGTCAGTCGTCCGTTTCGCCAAGTTCCCGTTCATCGGCAATGCGCAAAGTGCGTTTCTGGAAGGGATCGAAGTTGAAGACCTCGATCACGCGATCATCCAGGAACAATTTGGCGCAACTGTCCGCAGCTTTTGCCAAAAAGCCGGGCATGGGCAGGCCAGCAAAACAATTGAGGCGCTGATCGGTCGATCAATAAACGCCCGCAACGGCGAGGCCTGGGCAACCAAGGCGATCCCGATTGCTGACAATGACCCAAAGCGGATCGCGCAGTTTTGTGACAAAGACCTGGATATTTACGACCGCGCCCTAAAGAAATTCGTGAAGGCCTGATCAGGCCTCCTGGTTAGCGATCCGCGAGTATAACTGTTGAACGGTGCGAATGCAGGCATCCAGATCGTCGATGTCAATTTCAAGATCGCAGTCTTCTTCAAGCTCCATAATAAACTCGGTAAACCGGATCGAGCTGATGTTCAGCCCGCCACCAAACAGCACATCTTTCATCGCCGCATCTGCGGTTTTCGCGTGTTTGCGCAACAGGCGTAAAAACAAGGTCTCATCAATTCGGGCCACGCTGATCGTTTCCTGTCTTGTTTGCAGAAAATTAAAGATTTCACGCCAAATTCCTAACACGCAAATCGTTAGGAATTAGTTTTGAATTATCCGTTTCTTGAAATGCTCGGCCTGACCCAGTACCTGCCCAACGCCGACAAAGCGTATGTTGAAACCGCTTTGACCGACATCGCGGCCCAAACCGGGCTTGATCCTGACAAGATCAGCCGCCATCCGCATGCCGCCCAAAAACTGGCGGTGCGCGCGATTGCGCGGCTAAGCCAGGAAAACCGTCATGCCGAAACCGTGGCGATCGGGCAAGTCTTCCTTGACGACCTCCGCCTCCATCCCGGTGGGTTGCGCAAAGTGCTGCTGGCGGCCCAGGCCCTTGGCAAACCGGATGTGACCCTGAAGTTACTTGATCGGCTGGCGGAATTTCCTGATCTGCCCGAAGACCTATCCGACCTGATCCAAAAGCTACGCCAACGCAATCTGCCCCGGGAGCAGGTCTTTTCGCTTGAGGCGTACCACCAAAACTGGGGCGCCGTGCCGCCCGATCTTGACCGCGCCCTTGCAAGCCTGCCTTGCGATCAGAAGGGGCAGAAATTTCTGGATCTGGCGCGCGGCCTTTACCGGCTGGGCAGCCGCAATGGTCTGGATTTTCGTACCTTTCGGATGAAACTTGCCTGGGGCGCCGCGCTGCACGCCTATACCCGCTTCCTGCTGCGAACCGCTGACATTTTGACGAAAAAGCAGGACAAAACCTCGCTTACATCTGACGAAACCCGGCTGGTTCAACTGGCAACAGAGCTAGAAAACCGCATCACCGATTGTGACCTCAGCCCTGTTCTGGCCCAATCCGCCAAGGGTCGTTCGATCATGATTGTGCAGGCGCATGCCGGGTTTGGGGCGGTTCTGTCCTCGATCTTGCTGCCGCGTCATCAGGCAGAAATCGGGCTGCCGGAAACGCGGGTGGCCAGTAATCAGAAAACCGGACATACGCGCAAGGGTGTCGAATTGTTTGGCACAACCGGCGACATCCAGTCCGATTTTCTGAAACTGGTCAAGCAATTGCGCCGGGAACAAAGGGTCATTCGCATCCTTCCGGACGGCCCGGATGGTGAACAGGCGCAGTACGACCTGCTGGGTGGTCGCATTTCACTTGGGCTGGGGGCCGAAATGCTGGCTTGGCACGCCAAGGCCGCGGTTTTCTTCCTGGGCACCCGTTGGCAAAACGGTCGGATAACGGCCTATTTGCGTCAGGGGCCTTGTATTGATCAGGCCAAGCCGCGCGAAGATTTCGATGCTGCGTTTCAGGCTTTCTATCTGAAATGCCTGGAAGAAATCGTCCTTTCAGGCTCCGAAAACATCGGCAGCAGCGGTCGGATATGGCACGAATTGGCCGCTTCATTAGACAATAAGGTAAAGCAAAATGCGTGATCTAGCCCCGAACGATAACGCAATGCAGACCCGCGCGGAGTTTACCGCCGGCCTGCCGCAGCTTGATATTTACACGCTGTCCGAAGACTGGGCGCTGGCCACCGCGCTGGAAAGTCACTGGCGCATTCTGGCTGATTGTCTGGGCCTGCCGCCGTCCAAATGGCTGGATCGCAGCGGCGCGCGGATGTATGGCGC
>CAYXXQ010000215.1:0-6248 GCA_964469075.1 uncultured Rhodobacter sp. | reverse complement strand
CATGATGTCGCCGCCTTTTTCCAGCGGCTCGATCAAACCACCGGCCTCGCGCACCAGCAGCAGGCCCGCGGCCATGTCCCAGGGCTTCAGGTTGCGTTCCCAGAACCCGTCATAGCGCCCGGCTGCGACATAGGCCAGATCCAGCGCCGCCGCCCCCCAGCGCCGCACCCCGGCACAAGCCGGCAGCAGTCGCGCCAGGTCTTGCAGGGTTTCCGGCAGATCGGCACGCCCGCCAAAGGGCAGGCCGGTGGCAAAGATCATTTCGATCATCTTGCGTCGCCCCGACACCCGCATCCGCTGGTCGTTCATCCAGCAGCCAGCGCCTTTTTCGGCGGTAAACATCTCGTCCTTGATCGGGTCGTAAACCACGGCGGCGACAATCTCTCCCTTGTGCTCAAGGCCGATCGACACCGCCCAATGCGGCAATCCGTGCAGGTAATTCGTGGTGCCGTCCAGCGGATCAACGATCCAGCGGCGGGTTGGGTCGGCGCCCTTGACCTCGTCACTTTCTTCGGCCAGCCAGCCGTAGTTTGGCCGCGCCTCGGTCAATTCTTCGCGGATCAGCGCCTCGGCTTTCAGATCGGCCTTGGACACAAAATCCCCGGCCCCCTTCATCGACACCTGAAGTTTTTCAACCTCACCAAAGTCCCGAACAAGCGAGCGCCCAGCCCTCCGGGCCGCCTTGATCATGATATTAAGATTTGCACTGGCCTGCGACATGGCGGGGGTTCCTTTGAAAATTCAAACCGCTCTATAAGCCGCGCGCGCCGCCTTTCCAAGGGCGAATACGTCTAGCGGCGTTGCAGTTTCGGCGGCTCACTGCGCCCCAGCCTTATCAGATGCGCCATATAGGACAGCGTCGCATCATCGGTGCGCGTCGCCGCAAAAAGCCGCCGCGTGATCCCGGTTTCGGTCAACGGCCGCATGACATAATCGTGGTTGTACCGACTGTCGCGCAGCACCCAATCCGGCAGCACCGACACCCCGCGATTGGACGCCACCAGCAGCATGATCACCGCCGTCAGTTCCACCTGCCGCAATGCGCGCGGCTCCACCTTGGCGGGGGTCAGCAGTTGTGTGAATACATCCAGCCGGGTCTTGTCCACCGGATAGGTGATCAGGGTTTCATCCCGAAAATCCTCAGCCTCGATGAAGGGTTTTGCCGCGAGCGGGTGGTTGGACGCGGCGATAAACACCGGCTCATAATCAAACAACGGCGAAAATACGACCCCCGGCAGGTCTTCCGGATCAGACGAGATCACCAGATCAACCTCCTCCCTCTGAAGGGCAGGCAGCGCATCAAACGCCAGCCCGGGGCGGATATCGACATCAACATCCGGCCAGGCGCGACGAAACAATTCCAGCACTGGAAACAGCCAGTCAAAACAGGCGTGGCATTCAATTGCGATATGCAGCCGCCCCGATTTGCCCGCGTGAATGCCGCGAAACTCGTCCTCCAGGGTTTCGACCTCAGGGAGGATCCGCTCGGCCAGCCGCAGCAATTTCATCCCCGCCGCCGACAATTTCAAAGGCTTGGTGCGGCGCACGAACAGGTCAAGCCCAACCTGATCCTCCAACCCCTTGATCTGATGCGATAAAGCCGATTGCGTGATGTTCAAAACATCCGCCGCCCGCGCCAATCCACCCGCATCATGGATCGCCTTGACGCTGCGCAAATGCCGGAATTCCAAATACATGTTCGATTTCACTCATAAAGATAATGATTATTATGAATTTGTTTCACATTTCAGAATGTGAGACAAGAGGCCAACTTATTCAGGAGAGCCCAATGTCCGCCGCCCCAAATATTTCCTTTGAATTCTTTCCCCCGCAATCGCTGGAGGCCAGTTTTCGTTTGTGGGACTCGGTCCAGACCCTGGCCCCGCTTGCCCCGGATTTTGTGTCCGTCACCTATGGCGCAGGCGGGTCTACCCGCGCGCTGACACATGAAGCCCTGAAAACCCTGATCCGGCATTACGGCCTGAATGTTGCTGGCCACCTCACTTGCGTCAACGCAACCCGCGACGAAACCCTGGCAATCGCCAAAAGCTATGCCGATGCCGGGGTCCGCGAAATCGTCGCCCTGCGCGGCGATGCCCCGAAAGGCGCTGACGGGTTCACGCCGCACCCCGATGGGTTCGCCTCCTCGGTTGAGCTGGTCAAAGCCCTGGCCGAAACCGGGCAATTTCACATCCGCGTCGGCGCCTATCCCGACCCGCATCCCGAGGCCCGCACCGCCGATGCCGACATCGCTTACCTCAAGCAGAAATTCGATGCCGGGGCCGACAGTGCGATCACGCAATATTTCTATGATGTCGAAAGTTTCCTGCGGTTCCGCGACCGGGCCGACAAGGCGGGCATCACCGGCAAAATCATCCCGGGCATCCTGCCAATTGAAGACTGGGACAGCGTCAAACGTTTCTCAACCCGCTGCAACGCGGTGCTGCCAACATGGATGGATGACGCGTTTTCCAAAGCAAAACGCGACGGCGTCGAAGACCTGCTGTCGATCTCAATCGGGACCGAGATTTGTTCCGACCTGATGGATGAAGGGGTAACGGATCTGCATTTTTACACCCTCAACAAGCCGCACCTGACCCGTCAGATATGCAAAGCCCTGGGGATTGAGCCGCAGCAGGAACTGAAAAACGTGGCGTGACATCCCTGTAGGTCTTGTCATGGCAGGAAACCGGGCGCTATTCAGAGGCCCGGTTTCCCTGTTTCAAAAGGTAGGACAATGACCCGCAAGAAAGACCCAGGCCAGGTGCTGGATCCCGCCATGATCATCGGGATGAACGGCCTTGAAACCATGCAGGCGATTGTCGAGGGCAAGCTGCCCCCGGCCCCGATTGCCAAAGAAATGAACTTCTGTCTGGTGGCGGTCGCCGAAGGCAGCGCCACTTTTGAAGGCGAACCGGGGCCTGAGTTTCGCAACCCCCTGGGCACCATCCACGGCGGCTGGTACGGTGCCATCCTTGACAGCGCGCTCGGCTGTGCCGTGCACACTAAAATGCCCGAAGCTGCCGCATATACGACGTTGGAGTACAAGGTCAACATCACCCGCGCCATCCCGGTCGGCACCAAAGTCCGCGCCATCGGCACAACCTCCCATGTCGGGCGTTCAACCGCCGTGGCCGAAGCGAAACTGACCGGTGTCGACGACAACAAACTCTATGCCACCGCCTCAACCACCTGCATCATTCTGAACAGCGGGCCACGGCAGTAAGCAGGATGAAAGGCAGTTAACGCAGCTTAGGAGATTTTGATGGTCGCTTCGAATTGGGCGATGTCGGGCGGCACAAAGGCACACCTGTCAGGTCAAAAATGATGGTCTGTCAGGTGGCAGCTTGAACCCCGTCCTTTGCCGCCCGCGCTTGGCTTAACCCATCAAAGGCAGACTACGACACCTTCACCGCCGACTGCCCGCCCGTCGCAAACGCACCGCGCCCGCGCAAGCCGGTCAGTCACAGCAGCAAAATCAGAACCCGGCTTCGCAAACGCCACCGTTTGAGCAAAAACGATGAACACTCCGTCCCAACCGGCAACCGGCGGCACCATCGCCTGTCCGCGATCATCGGGTCTGAACCTATCAGCGGCGCGAACACTTCAACCACTTACCCGGTTTTGCAAACGCCGCAACCAGCGCTATCGCCCGCAAATCACCGACTTAGCCGCGCGCCTGCAAAGCAACTGCGCCTAAGCCCGCTCCGCATATTCCATCGTCTCGGTATTGACGATGATCGCTTCGTCCTGGCCAACAAACGGCGGCACCATGACGCGCACGCCATTGTCCAGAACCGCGGGTTTGAAACTGTTGGCAGCCGTCTGACCTTTGACCGCTGGTTCGGTTTCAACCACCGTGCAGGTGACTTTCTGCGGCAGCGTCGCGCTTAGGGCTTCGCTGTCGTGGTATTCGATGGTGATCGTCATGCCGTCCTGCAAAAACGGCCGGCGATCGCCCAGGATGTCGGCGGGCAGTTCGATCTGCTCATAGGTTTCGCTGTCCATAAACACCAGCATACCGTCGTTTTCGTAAAGAAACTGTTGATCCTTCTGCTCAAGCCGGACTTTTTCCACCTTGTCAGCAGCGCGGAAGCGTTCGTTCAGTTTCGAGCCGTTCCGCAGGTTCTTCATTTCAACCTGTGCAAAGGCCCCGCCCTTGCCGGGTTTGACATGCGAAACCTTCACGGCCAGCCATAAACCACCGTTATGTTCCAGCACATTGCTGGGACGAATCTCGTTGCCGTTTATCTTGGGCATATCACATCAAACCTTACCAAATGGTTGAAACCTGTCGCGGCGCACCTATATCCCGCAGGGTGTGGGCTTGCAAGATGACTTGCGACCGGCGCAACGGGCAGCAGTAAGCTATGCATGGCACGCATAGGCGATATTCCGAGATTGCATCCCCGAATCGCCACAAACCGGTCATATTGCGCTTCAAGCCAAAAAGACAAGAGCAAAAACGAAAAGGACGGCGTATGTTTGATTACGTTGATGCAACCGCATTTTCCAACGACCAGGGGTCGCGCGCACGCAAATTGTTCGCAGCCGTTGTCCTGGCCGCTTTGGATGATGCGATTGCCGATGACAAAAAATATGGCAATGGCCCTGAGGTTATTGCCCGCTGGGCACGGTCGCGTGATGGCCGTGAAGTGCTGATGTGCGCCGGGATCGACCCGAACGAGCGTTGCGTCAAAGGCATGATGGATTTCGTCGGTCGCGGTGTCCGCACCTCGGTTGCGCTGTCGCGCGAAGAAAGCGAACGGCAGAATCAGGCAAAAGCCGCCTGATCCCGATCCCCTTGCGAAACCTCTGAAAACGCGTCCAACCGGGCGCGTTTTTGCTTTTCCGCGCCTCCACCTGCCTTTACCCCGGCTTTGGCTTCACCCGCCGGGTCGCCACTGCCTGGGTCGGATCTTCGGGCCAGGGATGCCTGGGATAGCGCCCGCGCATATCTTTGCGCACGTCTTTGTAGCTGCTTTGCCAAAACCCCGGCAGATCGGCGGTGGTCTGTACCGGGCGACGCGCGGGCGACAACAGCTCGATCAGCACGGGCAAGCGATCCGGGCCAAGTTTCGGATGCTCCGTCAGGCCAAACATCTCCTGCAACCGCACCGACACGCTTGGCTGATCGGTCGCATAATCCACCGCCAGCTTTGTGCCGGTCGGCGCCTTGATGCTGGCCGGGGCCAGATGATCCAGCATTTGCGATTGCGCCCAATCCAGCCGCGCCGACAGCGCCGCACCCATGTCCAGCGCCTTCAAATCAGCCGCCTGGCGGCACTTCCCCAGATAGGGCGCCAGCCAATCCTCAAGCCCCGAAAGCAGCCCGACATCCGAGAAATCCGGCAGGTCCGCCCCGCGCCCGCGCAACCATTCGATCCGCGCAATCAACAGCCGCGCGGCCTTGCCAAGCCCAAGCGCGCCGATCCCCAGATCGCGAATGCCGTCGATCATCGCCGCCGCAACAAGGTCTTGCGGGCACTCCGGCCAGGCCTGATCGCTTAGCACAAGCGCGCCAAAACAATCCTGCCGCCGGGTCAGCACCCGCCGGTCTCGCCGCGACCAAAGGCACTGATCCTGCACCGAGATCTGATCGGTAAACAGTCCGCGCAACGCGGCCTCGGTCAGGGGGGCGGCCAGCCTGACACGGGCCTCGCGCTGATCGCCATCAAGGTTAACGGCGACGATCAGCCGGGATTGCCCCATCGGGTCGCCATCAGCTATCACAGCCCCCTTGCCGCCTGATAAAACGTACCTCGGCGCATCCCCTGCCCGGCGCATCCCCACCCGGTCGGGATAGGCCAGCGCCGCCAGTTCCCCAATGCTGTGGCGGGTATCGTTGGCAGGTTTGATCCGCCGCACCTCCGCCCTGATCCGCGCCAGCACCGCGCGGTTGACCTTATAAGGCCGCCGTGCCTCAAACCGCGTCGAGTCGCGCAACGCCTCAAGCCGCAGGCCCAGATCGGCTGGGGCGGCTTGCCCCGGCAGCGCCAGCAAATCCCGTTCCGACAGGATCGCCGCCAGCGAAGGGCCGTCGCGCCCGCCTTTCAAGACCATATGCGCCAGCCTTGGATGCAGCGGCAGCGCCGCCATCTCGCGCCCATGCGGAGTGACCCCACCGGCCCGGTCCAGCGCCCCCAACCCCAGCAACAACGCCCGGGCCGAGGCGATCCCCCCGGCATTTGGCGGCGTCAGAAACGGCAGATCGCCCGGATCCACCGCCCCCCACAGCGCGCATTCCA
>CAYXXQ010000214.1:0-6356 GCA_964469075.1 uncultured Rhodobacter sp. | reverse complement strand
TTGCCGCATCGGTGCCAGGTGCACGGCCAAGGCCCAGATCAATCCGGCCCGGAAATAGGCAAGCCAGGGTGCCAAATTGTTCGGCCACCATAAGCGGTGCGTGGTTTGGCAGCATGATCCCGCCAGAGCCGACGCGCATGGTTTTGGTGGCAGCGGCGATCTGGCCGATCAGAACGGCCGTCGCTGACGAAGCGATGCCCGGCATATTGTGATGTTCTGCCAGCCAATAGCGGTGATAGCCCCAGTTTTCGGCATGCTGCGCCAGATCCAGACTGTTTTGCAGGGCTTGGGCCACGGGCTGGCCTTCCGGGACGGGGCAAAGATCAAGCAGGGAATATGGGATCACGACGGCAGCCTTTGCAAATAATCTTGGGTCAAACAGGGTGCAGTGCAGCACCCTTGGGCGCTTGTGCCAAGACTTTTGCCGGATGTCCAATGCCGGGTTAACCGCGATCTATAGGGTGACAGCGATGTAACAGATACTCGCAAAGGCTTGATTGGTGTTGGCAGGAATTCCTGCCTATGACTATGGTGACCGTCAAAACCAGTCCTCCTACGGGGTTTCATGCGCCTTTTTCTTGTCAGCCTTCTGTCGGCTTTTCTGAGCCTTGCAACCCCAAGCGTTGCCGGTGATCAACCGGTTGTGGTTGAGCTGTTTACCTCGCAGGGCTGTTCATCCTGCCCGCCCGCCGACGCGTTGTTGACCCGTCTATCCAAACGCAAAGACGTGATCGCGCTGGCGCTTCATGTGGATTACTGGGACTACCTTGGCTGGCCGGATCACTTTGCTTTGAAAGCGTTTTCCCAACGCCAACGGTCTTATGCCAAGGTCGCCCATAAGCGCACGGTTTATACTCCGCAGGTGATCGTGCAGGGCATCAGCCATGCGGTCGGCAACCGGGTGAACGACGTGGACAGCCTGATCCGCCAGCACAGCAAGCGGGCCGATATGGTCGATCTTGAGGTCAGCCGTTATGGCGACAGCCTGAAACTGTCGCTGAAGGAAGTCGGTGGCAGCGTCGGCCCGTCGGTGATTTATCTGGTGCGGTACAAACCGCAGAAAACCGTGAAGATCCGGGCCGGTGAAAACGCCGGACGAGAGATCCTTTATTCCAACATCGTCACCCAGTGGAAAACCTGGGCGATCTGGCCGGGACATGGTGATTTAGCGGCTGTAACGACGATTTCCGGGTCCGATCCTGTGGTTGTGATTGTGCAATCCGAAGGGTACGGCCCGATCATTGCCGCCTATCACCTGCGTTAAGCGCGCCGCCGTTTCAGGCCTCGGAACCACCTAAATTTCCGTCACCGTTGAAGTTGACAGGTTTGGTCTTTCTGCCATTGTCGCAGCCCTTCAGGGTTGCTAAATATGGCCGACGGGCGCTGAACCCGGGCCAACAGGGGGCACCCGGTGCTGGAGCGGACGATTTTCTTTTATTTGCTCAGGCGCAATTTCGTTCTGTTTTTCGTCGTCGCCCTGTCGTTCATGGTGGTCTATATCGTCGGACAAATCGCGGAATTGTCGCGTGCCGGGCTTGGCTCGACCCAGGGCTTGGCGAATATGCTGATGATCTCGTTCTTTCGCACGCCGATTATGATGCAACCGGCCCTGCCTTATGTGATCTTCCTGTCGACCGCACTTAGTGTCAGTCGTTTCGTGCGCAGTTCGGAACTTGCGGTGCTGTTTCAGCTTGGCGTGCATCCGCGCCGCCTGTTGTCGCCATTTGCTGCGACCGGGCTGATTGTCGGCGTGGTTTATGTGCTGGCGGTGCATCCGCTGTCCGGTCTTGGCTATCAATACGCCGAAAGTGAAGTGGCCGAGGCACGGCGGATCATCCAGGCCGAGGCCAAAACCGGCAGCCCGCGCGAACTTGTAGTGCTGGACGACAATCAGACCGTTTACATCATCGTGCGCCGGGTCGATCCCGGCGGGTTTGAGCTAAGGGGGTTGACGTTTTTTCACCTGGATTCGCATCACCGTTTCCTTGAGCGGTTCGAGGCTGCGCGCCTGACCCATACCGAACAGGGCTGGCGGGTGCTGGAAACCGATTTTATCCCGCTGGAAGACCGCCCCCTGCCCGAGGTTTATGAACGCGCAATGGCGCAGATCACGCCGGAAATGTTGCGTGTGCAGCTTGGCAATCGCTATGGCTATTCGATCTATGAACTGCCGGAAATTATCTCGTTTTCTGACCTCGTTGGCGCGAAAACCCAACTATATGGCGCGCAGTTTCACGGCCTGATCGCATTGCCGGCCTTGCTGGCGGCCGTGGCGATGCTGTCAGCGGCTTTTTTGGTGCGGCCCTTGCCCAGCCGCAAGCTGACCCGCGATGCGATGATGGTGATGATGGTCAGTTGGTCGGTTTACATTCTGTCAACCGTTGCCGATGCGCTGTCGGTCCGGGGGGTCTATCCGTCGATAGTCCTGGCCTGGTCGCTGCCGTTTCTGCTGGTTCTGGCCGGGCTGATGGTGATCGGCTTCAAAGGTGCGCGCATTCCTAAATCGGGCTAAGGCGCAGTCGGCAGACAGTCGCGCGACTGATTTTGCAGGCATCGAATTTGCTTGCAGCGGTCAAACCGCCTTCGATATTGTGCAACACGGGCCGGGACTTGGCCAAAATCGAGTAGCAAGGCGATGTGGCAGAAATTTTACCTTCCAGAGATCCACGATATCTATCCGACGATGGTGCCGGATGTTGCGGATCTGATTGCGATGTTTCCCAAACCCGCTCGGGACAAAATCTCGATGAGCATTGTGCCCAACTGGCAGGGCAACACCCGGCTGGATGAAGCGCCGGAATTTGCCGCCCGCGTCAAAGCACTGCCTGGAACCAAAGTGCTGCATGGCTGGACGCATTCGCTGGGGCCAAACCTGCTGGATTGGATCTTTTATAAACACGACAACCGGTCGGAGTTTCACAGTCTGACCCGGGCTGAAGCCGACGTGCGGCTGGATCAGGGCAGTGCGATGTTTCATGTGTGCTTTGCCGATGCCCCAAACTGGTTTTGCGCCCCGCGCTGGCAACAATCACGCGCCGCCAGCGACAGTTTGGCTGCGCGAAACTATGCGGGCCATTTTTCGATCAAAGCGATCCATCTGGCCGATCAAACCACGATCCCGCTAAAGGCCCTCAATTTTGATGAGGGGGAGCGGGATTGGAAAATAGCCCTCGCGCGGCCTTTGCGCAGCTACATGATCCGCCAATTTCTGCATAGTCTGGAACCGTTTCGCCTGGTCTTGCATCCCCATGACGCGCTTCACACCTCAACACGTCAGCAATTTCAAGCACTTACGTCGCGGCTGGACGCAGATGGCTGGGTGCCGCTGGCGCTGGATGATGTCATTGCAAAATGGCGTGCGGCGGCGTGACAGGCGCAAAACCACGTCCGGGCGGCCGCAAATTGCGGGTGTTGTTTGTCAGCAATGGCCACGGTGAGGACGATATCGCCTGCAAAATCCTCGACGCGTTGCATGCCCAGATAGGCGGTGCGATCAGCTTGGCGGCCTGGCCGATGGTCGGGCATGGCAAGGCCTTTCAGAACCGTGATGTTGAGGTGATCGGCCCGCCAAATCACCTGCCAAGCGAAGGTTTTGGCACGGTCAGCCTCGGCTTGTTTCTGCGCGATGTTTGGGCCGGGTTCATCGGCACCTATCTGCGGCAGGTCCAGTTCGCCCGCAGCCTGGCCGGGCAGTTTGATCTGCTGGTCGGGGTCGGGGATATTGTGCCGCTTGCGGTCAGCAAATTCAGCGGCATTCCGATTTGTTTCACCTCCTGCGCGAAATCCGCCCATTACGGCGGGCGCGATGGCCATAACGGGTTGGAACGCGCCTTAATGCGGGCGCAAAATTGCCTGGCGGTATTTCCCCGTGATCACCTGACGGCAGAACGGCTGGCACCCGCGATCCCCAAGGTCCACGACCTTGGCAATCCGATGATGGACGGGCTTGCGGCGGTGGAGTTGCCGGCCATCAAAGGCACTGGCAAGGTCAATCTGGCGGTTCTGGCCGGGTCGCGCGGTGATGCGACGGTGAACACCCAGGTGCTGCTGGATGCGATCCCCAGGATTGCCACCAATGCGCCTGATCCAACAGCCTTGCGGTTTCTGTTTGCCGCCCATCCCGCAGTTGATTTTACCGCCATTGCAACCGCGATGGTGGGCAGGGAGGGTTGGCAGAAAGACGATTGGGATCAGCCCCTTACGGCAGCGGGATGGCTTTGTTTTCTGCACCAATCCGGGGCCAAGGCGTTGCTGGTGACCACCCGGTTTGCCGATATCCTGCAAGCCGCCGATCTGGCCATCGGCATGGCAGGGACCGCCAATGAACAGGCCATCGGCCTTGGCATTCCGCTGATCGCCTTGCCCGGCACCGGCAATCAGGGGGAGGGGTTTCAGAAGATGAAAATGGCCTATTTCGGCCCATCCGCAATGGCTTGTCCGCTTAAGCCCGGACCCATCGCCGAAGCCGTCGCGCACATCCTGTCAGACCCCGAACTGGCAGCCATTATGGGCCAGGCCGGGCGAGATCGGATGGGATCACCGGGCGCCAGTGAGGCCATCGCCAAAGCAATCGCGGCCGCGTTAACCCGGATCGGAAGCCAGCAATGAGCGTACAAAACCCGGCTGTTTCCGTCGTGATCACGACCCATAATGAAGGGGCGTCGATCAAGGCCACCTTATTGGGGTTAACAGCCCAAACCGACCTGCCGAGCGGCGGGTTTGAGGTTGTTTTGGTGGACGATCGCAGTACCGACGACACCATCGCCCAGGCGACGGCTGCAAAGCTCGACAACTTGCGCATCCTGCACAACCAACCCAATCCGGCCTCGGCCCTGACGACCCGGCAGCAAGCACTGGACATGGGGTTCAAGGCAGCGAAAGCGGCGGTGATCCTGACGCTGGATGCCGATTGCCGCGTTGCCCTGACCTGGCTGCGCGACATCAGCGCCAGCATCCTGTCAGGCCAGGCGGATGCGGTCGGCGCGCCCATCGGTTTTGCGCCCGCTGACCATCCCGCTGACCATCCCGATGATCATTGGGTGGCGCGCTGGCAAAACTGCGATGTCGCCTATTATTTCCTGATCTGTGCAGTTTTGGCGCGGTTTGGGGCCTCCGCCGGGGTGTTTTTTGGCAATTTCGCCTTTGCCGCCCGGCGTTATCACGACTTAGGCGGGTTTGACGCCATCGGCTTTGCGCTGACCGAAGACCTGGCCTTTGCCCAGGCCCTCCACAAGGACCGCGCGCGCATCCGCTTTCAACGCGGCCCACTTGCGGTGGTGCGGCCATGTGCCGATTATTCGGCCCTGGTTGATCGCAGCCTGCGGATCACGGCGGGCAAGTTTTCGGCCCTGGCGGCCGTGCTGACCGGTTGGGCCTTGTCGCTGATCCTGTGCCTGATCCTGGCGCTGATCTGTCCGGGCTTTACCGGCCTTCTGATCCTGCGTTATCTGCTGGGCGTCACGCTGGTGGCAATCGGCCATATGCGCCACGGATATGGACGCCTCAGTTTGGCTGTGTTTACCTATGAGCCGATTGCATTCCTGATCGCATTCAGCGCCCTGTGGCGGATGACAACCAACAAGCGCGTGTCCTGGGGAGGGACGGATTATGGCCGATAAGCACAGACCCGCTGATCTTCCGCGTCGCGATGGCCATAAGCCTTACCAAAGCGCCGGGGGTGCGGTCATCCGGCCGATGTTGCCCAAAGATCGGCAGGTCGTGCGCGACATCTGCTGCACCACCGCCTATCGCAACAAGGGCAATGAGTTGTTCCTGGAAGATCGCGAAGTGCATGCCGACTACTGGACGAAATATTTCACCGACTACCACCCCGAAGACAGTTGGGTGGTGGAAGATGATGGCAAAGTCATCGGCTATTTCTTTGGCTGTGCGGATCAGGATGATTTCCTGCGTGTGATGACCCGGCGCATCGTGCCGAGCTGCATCCTGCGCGGGCTGTTTCGGATGGTGACAGGGCAGTATAAAAACAAGGCGACGGGCAAATACCTGCGGCACATGATCTTGCGCGGTGGCAAGGAAGCGCCTGATATATCAAGCAAAATCTTTAAGTCGCACTACCATTGCAACATCCTGCATGAAGGGACTGGCAAGCAATATTACACCGAAATGGGCTTCCTGTTTCTGGATCGTCTGACGGAAAAAGGTGTGACGACTTTGCAGGCAGGCGCGACAGAACCCAAGCGCGGTGGCTTTCATTTTCGCACGGTTTCACAGATGACTCCAACCACACCGATCGCCTATGAAGAGGTGCCAACGACGCTTTATGAGCGCGTGCTGGGCGACAAAAAACCAATGGTCAATCGCGGCTGGGGCTTTGCCGTCGATGATTTTTATGA
>CAYXXQ010000213.1:0-6392 GCA_964469075.1 uncultured Rhodobacter sp. | reverse complement strand
CGATGGCCAGATACCAGACGTCAAAAACGAAATAGAGGATAGCCGCGATGAACAGCAGTTCCAGGATCAGAGGGCCGATTGAAAACAGCATGAAGCGCAAAAGGAATTCTACACCTTTGACGCCCCGCTCGATGATCCGGCTTAAGCCGCCGGTCTTGCGGGTGATGTGATAACGCAGGGATAACGCGTGCATATGCCGGAAGGTTTCAAGCGCCAAACGCCGCAATGCGCGCTGCCCGACCCGGGCAAAAACCGCGTCGCGTAACTGCTGAAACCCGACATTCATCAAGCGCGCGATGCCATATGCCACGGTCAGCCCAACCGCCCCTGCCAGCAGGAAAAACACCGTTACATCGACCCCGCCTGCCGGGGCCAGCGCATCAACCGCGCCTTTGTAAAAGAACGGCGTCGCAACGGAAATGACCTTGGACAACAGCAAGAACGACAGCGCGATCACAACCCGCCATTTGACCCAGGCATAGCCGGGCTCTGGCGGCCAAAGATAAGGCAGTACTTTCCTGATCGTCCGCGCGGCGCTGCGTTTTTCCTTTGCGGAAATATCCTCTGCCGAAACATCCTGGCTGTCTGTCATACCCGCCTCCTGACCCCGTTAGATAGGGCTTGGTGGCGGCAAGTACCAGTGCAGCTAGTCCGGAATGTTGAATATCTGACCGGGATAAATCAGGTTGGGGTCGCGGATGGTGTCGCGGTTGGCCTCAAATATCTGCATGTAAAGATCGCCATCGCCATAGTTCTGTTCGGCCAAGGCCCAAAGCGTGGCTCCGGGCTGGATCGTGATCTTCTGGATTTGCGGCAAGCCCGATATATCGCCATCCCCCAAAGCGGCCGCGGTAGCGCGGCTGACATCTTCGGCGAACTCCTTTTGAAACGGCGTTTCAACCCGCGACGTCACGGTGCCGGCATCGTCAATTTCGTCAACCCGAAGGGTGTAGCGTCCTGCATCGACCTCGGGCAGCGTGATTTGCCAACCACCATTTGCGTCAACCGCCCCGGTTTTGATCGGCTGGTTATCAACATAGACCCGCACATGTTTGTCGATCTTGCTGCGCCCGGTCAGAACGACCTCGCCCTCAGCATCATAGGAAATCACGTCAAGCGTGACCGACGCCATCACCTCAGGCGCGACCGAAGGCGGCTGGATCACTTTCACGCCCTCATTGGTGGCCAGGATAACTGCAGGCGGCGCGGACGCGTCGGCAGGTTCAGTCGGTGTGACATCTGGCGTTTCGGCAGTGGTTTCCACCGGCTTCGTATCGGCGGGATCGCCAGCCAAAACCGGAGCCTCAATGATCTTGCGCCCAGCAACAAACACCCGGTCCGAAGCACGGCTGACCACGCCTCTTTCGTCAATGCTGGCCATGGTCAGCACCTGCGGCGTTTCGCTGGCCGGAAAATCGAACATCGCAACAAAGCCGCCTTTGCGGTCGGCCATCACGCTGGCAACCACGCTGCCATCGACATAAAGTTCAACCTTGCTGCCTGCCACAGCCTTGCCGGCCACCACGGCAGCACCGGTTTTGTCAACCCGCACCAGATCAAATTTCGGCGCATTCGCAACCACACCATCACCGATCACGGTCGCTGAAACCGACAAATCCTTACCCTCGCCAAGAGCGATATCCTGTGCGCCGATCTTGGGCGCGTTCGGGTCGGTCCGGGTCTGGTCCCCGGTCGTCGGGGCAGTTGCGGGCGGCACCGGCGTTTCGGTGCCCGCAGGCGGTGTCGCCTGCAAGGGTGTTTCGCCAATTTCAGGCCCGTCGCCGGTGTTGATAACCACCGCCACCACCACGGCGGCAACCGCTGTCGCAAGGCCGCCAATTACCCAAATACTGCCTGCTGAAGCCCCGGATATACCCGCCATCGCTTCCCCCCAAATACGCTTGCCATCCAGCACAACCGGCTGGAAGACGCCTTGCGTCCTTGATAGCAACTCCGCTATGGGTTTGCCAATCTTATCGACATCAAGGGGCTTTTGGCATGCAAGGCACAACCCGTTCCATCTGTGTTTTCTGTGGCTCCCGCCCGGGCGATGACCCGGCGTTCTCTGCCGCCGCGCAGGATCTGGGGGCAGTGATTGCCCGCGAAAAATGGCGGCTGGTTTACGGTGCTGGCGATGTCGGCCTGATGGGCGAAGTTGCCCGCGCCACCCAGTTCGCAGGCGGGGCAACTTTCGGCGTCATCCCGGTGCACCTGATGGAAATGGAGGTCGGTAAACGCGACCTGTCGCATTTTGTGATCACAGAAAATATGCATGAGCGGAAAAAGGTCATGTTCATGAATGCAGACGCAATCGTCACCCTACCAGGTGGCGCGGGATCGCTGGACGAGTTCTTCGAAGTGATGACATGGCGTCAACTGGGCTTGCATAACAAACCGATTTATCTGTTGAATATCAATAACTACTGGGCGCCGCTTATTGCATTGGTTGAACATATGATCGCAAAGGGTTTTGCTGACGCAAGTTTTCGCGATTACATGTCCGTGGTCGACGGGGTGCCCGAACTGACCGACGCCCTGCGCAGCGATCTTTCCTGACGCAGCCCGGCGATTGAATAAAGGGCAAGCGCGATCCAGATCAGCATGAATGTGATCGCATGCCAGATCGTCAAAACCTCCTGAAACACGAGGGTCGCGACCAGAAACTGCAAGGTCGGATTGATATACTGGATCAGTCCAACCGTCGCCAACGCCAGTCGCTTGGTTGCATAGGAAAACAGGATCAATGGTGTCGCCGTCATCAATCCGGACAACATCAGCAGTGCCGTAACCCCCGATGACGGGCCAAAAAATCCGCCAGGACGCCCGACAAAGCCGGTCCAACCCGCAAAGTTGACACCCCAAAGCCAGACCAGGGCCAGGGGCAACAGCACTAAAACCTCACCTGTGACCGACACCACCGGCCCCAGATCCAGCGATTTCTTGATCAGCCCGTAAAGCCCAAAAGACCCCGACAGAATCAGCGCAATCCAGGGCGCTGCCCCCAAGCCCAGGGTCAACACCACCACAGCCAACAGCGCGATCATCACCGCCAGAGACTTCAACCGATCCAGCCGCTCCCCCAGCGCCAGAAAGCCAAGCGCCACAGCCACCAGCGGGAAGACATAGTAACCAAGACTGGCCTCAACGGTGTGGCCGATCTGAATAGACAAAATGAACACGAACCAGTTCAGCGAGATCAACGCCCCGGCCAGCGCAATCACCACCAGATGCCGCCAATTGCCAAGGGCCGCGCGCAACATCCCAAGTCGCCCCTGAACCAGCAGCACCATCCCGAAGATCAAAAAAGACCACAGCGTGCGATGGCTAAGCACTTCAAGCGGCGGCACCTCGGCCAACAGTTTATAAAATAACGGCGACAGGCCCCAAACGATACAGGCCGCAACCATCGCAAGGACGCCTTTGACTGTCTCGCTCATGCCTTGGGGCCTCTTGATTGCAGAAATACGCGTTTAAACTTGCCCCCAAGGGGCTGAAATGAAATGACCGCCCCGATCGGGGCGGTCGCGATTCAGCTGTTTGGTGGGTTTGATCAGGCTGCGGCCAGACGCTCGGCCACATTTTCCCAGTTCACCAGATTGTCGAGGAAGTTCTGGATATAGACCGGGCGCTTGTTGCGGAAATCAATGTAATAGGAATGCTCCCAAACATCGCAGCCAAGCAAGGCCGTCTGACCAAAACACAAAGGGTTCACGCCATTTTCAGTCTTGGTGATTTTCAGGCTGCCGTCCTTGTCGGCAACCAGCCAGCACCAGCCTGAGCCAAACTGACCAACACCCGCGGCGGTGAAATCCGTCTTGAACTGCGCGACCGAGCCGAAAGCATCCGAGATCCGACCTTCCAGATCACCCGGCATCGCACGACCTTTCGGGCCCATCATTTCCCAAAACTGATTGTGATTCCACAATTGCGAGATGTTGTTAAAGATGCCGTTCTGGGCCACGGAACTGGCATTATAGGTGCCGGTGATGATGTCTTCCATCGACTTACCGGACCATTCAGTGCCGTCAATCAGCTTGTTGCCATTATCAACATAGGCCTTGTGATGCAGATCGTGGTGGTATTCCAGCGTCTCTTTGGACATGCCGCCATCGGCAAGCGCATCATGCGCATAAGGAAGATCAGGAAGTTCAAAAGCCATTATGTCAGCCCCCTTGTTCGGAATGAAATGAAGGGGCAACACCGCCCCGGTCGCGCCAAGTATTACAAGCGATGCGCGCCCTAGGAAAGATCAAACCTTGCCAAATCCGGTTTCAGTCCCTTGAATGCCCAAAACGCCGAAAGGGCCCGCCCATGACCGCCTATACCAACCCAACTAACGATAGCTTTCGCGCCTTTCGCGAATGTGTCGCTTCCGGGCAAATCCAAATGCTTAACCTCGTGGAGCTTCGCACTACGGCCGCCTATCTGGAATGCGCAAAGCACAGAACGGCGGGCGTTGAAAACTCACGCCTCATCAGGATGAGCCCGCTTGAGTCTGGGGCGGGGTTTGGTAAGTAGTATCGCCTTCCAGGGAGAACATTGCGGAATGAATTCAAGAGGTTGTGCGTTCAACTCAACTTGAAACCAGAAATGCCGTCTTCGGCCCTAAATGTCGTCATTTCGGTTCGACTAGTAGAGTAGTCGACCAATCGACCAATCGACCAATCGACCAATTTTCTCAGCTGGGGATTCAAAATCATGCCAATTTCGTAGGCAACTCGGGCCGGCAAAAGCTATCATCCTGCACCCCCCCTAAACACCATCCACAAAAAAAGGGGACGGTTGCCCGCCCCCTTCCATCAAGACTTAGCCAAAAATCTTAGCCGAACATGTCCGCCGTGATGCCCGCATACCAGCCAACACTTTCTTCATAGGTGGATTTGCGGGTCGCCGCGTCCTCGCCGACCTGCGAGATCAAGCCGGATGTGTTGGCGATTTTCTCGTCGGTGGCCTCATAGGATGCACCGACTTTGATGCCGTCATCGGTGTCGATCAGCGACCAGCAGGTATTGGCGAATTTCGCCGGGAATACCTTGGAGCCAGTCAACGCCCCGCGCACTGCCATCGCGCAAACCTTGGCTTGCGAGTTGGCCGAGAAGCCTGATTTCGGCATGTCGCCTTGCTGGCTGGCGTCGCCAAGGATGTGGATGTTTTCGTCCACTTTTGACACCATCCCATGTGCCGAAACAGGCGCCCAGCCCGCGTCATTGGTCACACCGGCAAGTTCTGCGATCCGCCCGGCTTTTTGGGCCGGAATAACGTTGCAGACATCGACTTTGTTCACATCGCCGTCAATCACAACTTCCATTGAACCTGGGCGCACTTCCACTTTGTCGCCGCCGAAATCCGGGCCGATGCGCTCGATCATGCCGCTGTAGTGGCGGGCCCAGCCGTCCTCAAACAACCCTTGTTTGGAGAATTTCGCCTTCGGATCAACGATCAGAATTTTTGCCGTCGGATTGTTGGCTTTCAGGTAATGCGCCACCATTGAAATCCGCTCATACGGCCCCGGAGGGCAACGGAACGGGTTCGGTGGGGCGACCATTGCATAGGTGCTGCCCTGGGGCATCGCCTCGATCTGGGCTTTCAGCAACTGGGTTTGAGAGCCCGCTTTATAGGCATGCGGCATCTTGTTTTGGGATGCCACCGACCAGCCCGGCACAGCGCCATCGACAAAATCAATGCCCGGCGAAACCACCAGCCGATCATAAGGCAGCGATCCACCGCCTGCCAGTGCCACGGTCTTGGCGTCTCGGTCTACCCCGACGGCCCAGTCATGTACGACATTAATGCCGTATTCCGACGCCAGCTTGCCATAGCTGTGGCCGATCGAGGCGAAATCACGGAAGCCGCCAAGATAGAGGTTTGAGAAAAAGCAGGTGTAATAGGTGCGGGTCGGTTCGATCAACGTGACGTCGATGTCGCCCTTGCTGTCCTTGGCGATATAGCGCGCAGCGGTTGCCCCGCCTGCCCCGCCGCCAATCACGACGACTTTGGGTTTGCCGTGGCTTGCGGCCCTGACCATCGGCGCCGACATCGCTGCCGTCGCAGCAGCAGCCGAGCCGATAAAGACGCGTCTGTTAAGTTTCATAATAAATACTCCCTTTTAGTCTGCGGCGTTAAGGTCTTTGAAATAGGCAGCGAGGGCCGCAATTTCCTCGTTGTTCAAACTGCCTGCGACTTGCTGCATCACAGGGTTGTGCCGGAATTTGGATCGATAAGAAAACATCACCGTCATGAAGACATCAGCAGGCCAGCCGGTGATCGACGGGATGCCGACGTCCTCGCCGCCGATCTGATGGCAGCCGACGCAGGTGCCCGACAGGTATTCGCCGTAATCGCGATCCCCAACCATTGCCAGGACATCGGCAGGCAATTCCGGGTCGGCTGAC
>CAYXXQ010000212.1:0-6427 GCA_964469075.1 uncultured Rhodobacter sp. | reverse complement strand
GGATCACGTTCGAGGGGATCTCGCACATGACGTAGACTTGCAGGCCGTTTTCCCCCCGCCGTAGCCCGTTCTCGGCCATGACGGCCAGCACCTTGTCAGCCTCGTCAGGCGAGCGGCAGAAAGGGATCATCACTATCACATTGGTGAACCCTTTTTCTTCGCGCAGCTTCTTAATCGCCTGACATTCCAGGGCAAACCCATCGCGATACCCATCGGAATAGTAGCGCGAGGCCCCGCGAAACCCGATCATCGGGTTTTCTTCGTCCGGTTCAAACTGCCGCCCGCCCAGCAGATCGGCGTATTCGTTGGTCTTGAAATCACTCATCCGGATGATCACCGGTTTAGGGTATTGCACCGCCGCAATCCGCGACAAACCCATCGCCAGGCTGTCCACGAAATAGTCAGGCTTGCTGGCATATCCCCGCGTCAGTTCGGTGATTTCGGCCCGCGCGGCACCGTCTGTCAGGGCGTCAAACCGGGTCAGTGCCAGCGGGTGAACCCTAATCGCGTTGCTGATCACGAATTCCATCCGGGTCAGTCCAACACCGTCCGCAGGCAGGCGCCACCAGCGGGCCGCAGCCGATGGATTGGCCATATTCAGCATGATCTTGGTGCGGGTTTCAGGAACATCGCGCATGTCCAATTCCGTGACCTCAAACGCGGCGATCCCGGCGTAAACATACCCCTCTTCGCCCTCGGCACAGGACACGGTGACATCCTGCTGATCATGCAACAGATGTGTTGCATTGCCGGTGCCGACAATCGCCGTCAGCCCCAGTTCGCGGCTGACGATCGCCGCATGGGACGTGCGCCCACCGTGATCGGTGATAATGGCTGAGGCGCGCTTCATGATCGGCACCCAGTCAGGATCAGTGGTTGCCGTGACCAGAACCCCGCCATCGACGAAATTGGCGATGTCGCGCGGGCTGTCCAGCATGCAGACTTGGCCGGTCGCAATTGTACTGCCAACGCTTAATCCGGTCAGCAGGCGGGTGCCTGGGTCTTTGATCGTATAGGTTTTCATCGCCCCGGTCAGGGCGCGCGACTGCACGGTTTCTGGTCGCGCCTGCACAATATAGAGCTTGCCGGTATTGCCATCTTTCGCCCATTCAATGTCCATCGGCTGGCCGTAATGGTCTTCGATGATGGCGGCTTGTCGGGCCAGATCCAGGATCTCAGCATCTTTCAAAACAAACGCCCGCCTTTCGGCCTTGGAGGTTGGCACGTTCCGTGTCTGCCGCCCGTCCTTGGCGTAGACCATCTTGATTTTCTTCGCCCCGATTGCGCGTTCGATGATCGGCACCAGGTTGCTGTCTTTCAGGAACGGTTTGTAAACCTCGTATTCATCTGGATCGACCGCCCCCTGAACCACGTTTTCGCCCAGCCCCCAGGCGGCGTTGATCAGCACCACTTTGTCAAAACCGGACTCAGTGTCGATTGAAAACATCACGCCCGAGCCGCCGATATCCGCCCGCACCATCAGTTGCACGCCAACTGACAAGGCCACTTTCTGGTGATCAAACCCGTGCAAGACGCGATAGGTGATCGCCCGGTCGGTGAACAGCGACGCATAGCACCGCTTGCAGGCGGCCAGCAATTCACCCTCGCCAGTGACGTTCAGGAAAGTCTCCTGCTGGCCCGCAAAACTGGCGTCGGGCAGGTCTTCGGCAGTGGCGGATGACCGGACTGCAACCGATGGTTCTGCGGTTCCGGTACGTTTTGCCAGATCGCGATACGCGCGGCAGATGTCCTGCTGCACGTCATCGGGCCAGTCCCCCGCCATGATCAGCGCCCGGATGCGCGCGCCAGCCTCTTGCAGGGTGATCTTGTGGGTTTGCAGCGCGGCAAGCTGGGTTTTGATCTGTGCAAACAGCTTGTTTTGCGCAATGAACCCGCGGAAAGCGTCGGCGCTGGTGGCAAATCCTGTCGGCACGCTGATGCCTTTGGGGGCAAGCGTGCTGACCATCTCGCCCAGCGACGAATTCTTGCCGCCGACCTGCGCAATATCTTCGCGTTTGATGTTTTCAAACCAGATAACGGCTTTGCCCATACGAAATCTCTTTTCCAACGATTGCGATGCCAATCCCGGTAGTCATGCGTTTTTTGGCGAGAACGTCATTGATCTAGGTCATGTCTGATCGGTGGCGGGTCAGGCATAATCCCGGACAAGTCAGGTTTCCCGGAACTGATGGATAGGGCACGCGGACAGGAGGCATCGGAATGCAAATAGAAAACTTGATGGATCTGGCAGCCCGGATTGAGGTTTTGCCAACCTATGATGCCGCCCTGACGCGGCAGGCGTTTGATCTGGTAAGCCGCAAAATGCCCGAGGCCGACCTCGCCATGATCGAGGCCGGATCGCTTGGATCAATCGCTGCGGTGCTGGTGCTGATCGACCACGCCTTGCCCGGCTGGGCGGTTTCAATGACCGGGATTGCGAACGACATTAACGGTCACTGGACCTGTACTTTACGCCGGTCCGGCACCCAGGACGACGACGCCTTCATCGGCATCGGCAAAGGCCCCGAACTGTCAAACGCCCTGCTTGGCGCGCTTCTGAAAGCCCTGTCACAGGGCCGACGACTGTAACTTACCCGGTTTCCATAATGACAGCAGACCGGATCAGTTTGCCCTGTCCTGATCCGCATCACTACCCCGACGCCCGGTGATGATTTTGGCGATTTGGCCCAGAACCAGCGGCAGCAGGCTCATCCCAAGGATCAGCAGCCAAGCATCAGCCCCCGGCATCTGAAGGTCAAGCGCCTCGGCAGCGACGGGGCTGACCAGCGCCAACAGCAGCAAGCCTGCGCTTAAGCCAATTGCCCCCCAGACGAACCGGTTGCGCGTAACCTCGTTCAGCACCAGCCCGGAGCGGGGATCGCGCATGTTGAACACATGCCACAACTGGGCAAAGGCCAGGGTCATGAACGATACTGTTAATGCCGCCTCGACCGTCAGCCCCAAACTGATCTGCGCCAGCACAAACGCCCCCAATGTTGCGCCGGCAATAGTGATACTGTGGAGAACAATCGCGATCCACAGCGGACGGGTCAGGATCGGCTTGCCCGGATCCCTTGGCGCGCGTTCCAGAATACGGGCGCTGCCCTCGCCCGCCCCCAGCGCGAAGGCGGGAAACACGTCAGTGACCAGGTTCAGAAACAGGATTTGCAGCGGCATCAAGGGCAGCGGCAGGCCGATCAGGATCGCCAGCCCGACAACCAGCACTTCGCTAAGGTTGCACGACAACAGATAGACCACGAATTTCTGGATATTGCGAAAGATCACCCGCCCCTCGCGGATGGCCGATACTATGGACTGAAACGCGTCATCGCGCAGAACCATTGCCGCCGCCTCGGCCGCGACCTGGGTGCCGCGCTTGCCCATCGCGATGCCGATATCGGCCTGTTTTAGCGCTGGCGCATCATTGACGCCATCCCCCGTCATGGCAACGATTTCACCGCTTTTCTGATGCGCATGGATCAGGTCCAGCTTTTGCGCCGGGCTGACCCTGGCAAAGACATCCGCCTGCCGCAGCGCACCAACTTCAGCGTCGGTCATTTCCGCCACGGGGCGCAGATCGGCGCCATTGATGATCTTGGGCACCCCGTCCGACAAGCCAACCGCAGCGGCGATATTATTTGCCGTTTCGGCATGATCACCCGTCATCATGATGACACGGATCCCGGCGGAGCGGCATTGCGCAATCGCCTGGGCGACATCGGCGCGGGGCGGGTCAAACAGCCCAAGCAGGCCCAGAAAAGTCAAGTTCTGATACGCCGCGGCCCTTGGATCAACGCCTTGACGTTTTGCCGCCGCCAGAACCCGCATTCCGCTTGCGGCCATCTCGACAGTGCGGGCCTGCCAGGCCGCACGATCTGATGCCGACAGGGCTGGCGCATCAGGCCCGCCATTGGCCGGGGAAACACCGGTGCATGCCGCCAAAACCGCCTCGGGCGCGCCTTTGACGAACATCACGTTCTGGTCGTCCGCGCGATGCACCGTCGCCATCATCTTAGTGGCCGCGTCAAACGCGATCTCGTGCAGTTTGGGAAAGTGCTGCAAGCAGGTCGACCTGGTTTTCCCCGCAGCCAATGCCGCAATCAGCAGCGCCTGCTCCAACGGGTCGCCGGTGTTTTTGCTGTCGTCGTTTCCAGCTGCGCCATCACCCAGCTCGGCATTGTTACACAGCACCACCGCCGTCAGGATGTCATCCAGACAGGACTGCGCCATCGGCGTGGTTTCCGCGTCCGCCGCCGTGAAACGGCCCGTGGTTTCGGACACCGAAAAACGGCCGCCGGGGCAGTCGATTTTTTGTAAGACCATCCGGTTTTCGGTTAGCGTGCCGGTCTTGTCGGTGAAAATCACTGTCGTTGCCCCCAGGGTTTCAACCGCAGACAAACGCTCGATCAGCGCATTGTTTTTGGCCATCCGCCACATACCGCGCGCCAGCGCCATCGTTGCCACCACCGGCAGGCCTTCGGGAATGGCCGCTACCGCCAGGGCGATGGATGCCTTGATCATCAGAAACGGGTCTTCGCCCTGCAAAGCCCCCAACACCCCCAGAACCGCAACCACCCCAAGGGTAAATTTGATCAGCTGCCCGCTTAGCCGTTGCAACTGATGTTCCAGAGGCGACTGTTCCGGCTTTGCCTCCTGAACCAGTTTCGAGATCTGTCCAAGTTCTGAGCGCATCCCCGTTGCCACCACCACACCAACGCCGCTGCCACGGGTCACTGAAGTTCCTTTGAACAGCATCGAGGTTCTGTCGCCGATCAGGCTGTCGGCCCGCACGGCCGCCACATCCTTGTCGACCGCCAGGGATTCACCGGTCAGCGTGGACTCGTCCGCTGACAGGTTTGATGCTTCAACCAGCCGCAAATCCGCCGTGACAACATCGCCGCCTTCCAGCAAAACGACATCGCCCGGCACCAGCGCGTCGGCAGGCACTAAAACCGCGTGTCCATCCCGTCGCAGGCGTGTTGTCAGACTGCCAAGGCGGCGCAGCGCCTCCATCGAGCGGGCGGCGCGCAGTTCGGTGGTGAAGCCGATTACGGCGTTGATCAGCAGCACCAACACGACAGCGATGCCTTCTTTCCACTCGCCAAAAGCCAGCGCGATGGCGGCGGCGAGGGCCAGCAGCACAACCACCGCGCTTTCAAACTGATGCAACACCAGACGGACAAGGCTGGCCCGCTTGCGCGCCGTCAGCTTGTTGGCCCCGTATGCGGCCTGACGCTGTTTCACCTCGGCCGAGGTCAAACCGGCTGCGATCGAGGTGCCGAGCGCCCCGACGACATCATCCGCCGTGACAGCATGCGGAGCCGTGACAACGGGTGCTGTCTCCGGTCGATTATCCCGGCTGTGTTTCATCCCGACATCCTTGAAATCGTTTTTCAGATTGCGGCGTGGCAGCGGACCACGGCTGCCCGATCATAGCCCCACGCAGCCCCATGGGACAGAACAAGCCACAAGGGTGGGTCGCCGTCAACATGTCGCATCCTTGAGGCGGAGATCAGGCCATATCGCCCCGCGATTGATCATTATCAATGCGGCCTTCGCGCCCGGAGGTCACACTGCACACCAGTTTGAAACCGAAACGGAAAGGCAGGATTATGGGACTGGTATCAGGAAAAATCGCCCTTGTGACAGGCGCAGGCGCCGGGATCGGCCGCGCCACCGCGCTGGGATTTGCCGCCGAGGGGGCGAAAGTCGTCGTGTCCGATGTCAACAATGTCAGTGGCAAGGAAACCGCCGAAATGATCCGCAGCAATGGCGGCGAGGCGGTTTTTCACGTCGCCGACGTCTCTAAACCAGCGGATGTCACCGCCCTGATCGCCAAGGTGGTGGACACTTACGGGCGGCTGGATTGTGCCTGCAACAACGCCGGCATCGAAGGCAAGATCGCCCCTTTCGCCGAGCAGACCGACGAAAACTTCGACCGCACCATCGCGATCAATCTGAAAGGCACGTTCCTGTGCCTGCGGGCCGAGATCAACCAGATGGTAACACAAGGCGGCGGCGCGATTGTCAACCTTGCGTCAATCGCCGGGCTGATCGGGTTTCCTGGGCTGGCGGCATATACCGCCTCAAAACACGGGGTCAACGGTCTGACCAAGAATGCGGCGCTGGAATATGCCAAACAGGGCATCCGGGTGAATTCGGTCTGCCCGGGCGGCATTGACACACGCATGCTGGACTCGTTGGCAGATCAGTCGACCGGCGGCACCATGACAAGCCACCAGATGATGGACGACCTGCACCCGATGGGGCGGATCGGTAACCCGGTCGAGGTTGCCAATCTGATTGTCTGGCTGTGTTCGGACAAGGCGTCGTTCATGACCGGAACGCATGTGCCGGTTGATGGTGGCTATGTGTCACATCCCGGCAGGTAATATGGCTGTTTGTTGAACAGCTGCGGCTTGAGTTT
>CAYXXQ010000211.1:2335-6427 GCA_964469075.1 uncultured Rhodobacter sp. | reverse complement strand
ATCGTTTTGATCAGCTTGGGGTTTTTGGGGTCTTCGCGCAGCTTGGTGCGCAGGCGTGACACCCGCACATCCATTGCCCTGTCAAAGCTTTCACCTGCCGCCCCGCCAAGAGCTTCCTGCATCTGGGCGCGGGAAATCAGGCGGTTGGGGCTGTCCAGGAACAGGCGCAGAACCTCACCCTCGGCCTGGCTGAACGCGGTGATTTCGCCGTCGTCGGCTGTCAGGGTGTATTGATCAAACCGTGCGGTCCAACCGGCAAAACCTGCGGTGTTGCGGGTGTCGGCGCGATCCGTTCGGCCCCGGCGCAGCAGGGCGCGGGCGCGGGCGACGACCTCGGCCGGGTCAAAGGGTTTGATGATATAGTCGTCCGCCCCAAGTTCCAGCCCTGTCACCTTGTCCTGCACTTGGGCGCGGCCTGAAATGATGATGATCGCTGCCCCGCTTTCCAGTGCAAGACGATGCACCAGTGCCAGGCCGTCCTTGTCAGGCAGGCCCAGATCAACCAGACATATCTCGGGCGACAGCTTCGGCAGGGCGGCCTCAAACTCGGTCGCGCGGCCGAAGCTGGCGGTGCGAAATCCGGCGTCTTCCAAAGCGTCAGACAGCATCAGGCGGATTTGTGGCTCGTCATCCAGAATGGCAACCATTGGGCTTTTTGCGGTCATGGGCCGTGATCCGTCTCAAGAAAATGCGATAGCTCGGCTTGGGTAAAGGGTTTGCCGATCAAGGGAAAGCCGGTTTGTGCGGCTTGCCTTAGGGTGTTTTCGGCAGGCAGGGACGTCATCACGAACAGGTGCGGCGGATTGGGATGGGAAGCCAGGGCCTGGGCCAGGTCAAGCCCGGTACGCGGGCCATCAAGGGTGATGTCGGTCAAAACCGCGTCAATGCCAGGGATGGCGGCCAGGGTTTCAGCCTCGTCCGCACTGGAGGCTTCCAATACCGAATGGCCAAGATCGCGCAGCATTTCGCGGACGTTGACACGGATTTCGGGCGAGTCTTCCACCAGCAGCACCAGCCGTGGCACCGCCCTGGAGGCGCTGTAGCGCAAAGGCAGGCGCAAGGTCACGATAGCGCCACCTGCGTCGCGATTGCCGATTCTGACATGGCCGCCCGACAACTGAGCGAAATCATAAACCATCGACAGACCAAGGCCCGAGCCTTCGTCGTTGCGTTTGGTCGTATAGAACGGATCAAGCGCGTGTTGCAGCGCGTCGGCGGTGAAGCCGGGGCCGGTATCGCTGACGGTGATCTCCAGCCACAGGTTTTCAACCGGCGCCAGGGCCACGTCGATGCGCCCGACATTGTCGCCAATGGCATCGCGGGCGTTCAGGATCAGGTTCAGAAGGCCGTCTTGCAGAAAGCCGCTATCGACCAGCACGGGTTGGTCCAATTGCCCGCAATCGCAGGCAAGCGTCAGGGTTTCAGGCAGGCTGGGCGTGGCCATCGCGCGGATATCGGCCAGAAGGGCCGGCAGTTGGGTGGCGGTCGGGTTGATGTCGCGCTGGCCCGAAATGTTGGACAACCGGTCCAGCAACACACCACCGCGCAAGGCCGCAGCCCGGGTTGTGCCGATCATGTCGCGGGCTTCATCAGGCAGGCCCGGCAGCTTTTCCATCCGACCCTGAAGCCCCAGGATGATCGTCAGCAGATTGGCAAAATCATGCGCCAGCCCGCTGGTCAGCTGGGCGGCCAGTTCGCGTTTATGGGTCTGCATAAGGGCGGCGCGGGACTGCGATTCTTCGGTGATGTCCATCGTTAGGATATAGACCCCGTGAACATCCCCCTCGGCACTGCGATCCGGCGTGAAGGCGCTGCGCACGCGTCTTGTGCCGACAGAGTAAGTGAACTCAAACACGCTGGGCTGACCCTGAAACGCCTTGGTTAAGTAGGGTTTGATGGTGGCGTAAGCCTCAGGGCCCAGGGCGTCGCGCGCGTGCAGGCCTTCGATATCAACCGGCCGCCCGGGCAGGATGCTGGGCAGCTTGCGGTTGGAATAGGTATAGACCTTGTCCAGATCCAGATGGGCGATATGGGCGGGCATCATTTCGGAGGTTGAGCGGGTCAATGCCTCGCTGTCGATCAGGTCGCGCTTGGCCTCTTCCAGGGCGGCGATGGTGGCGGCGAGTTCGCGGTTGGTGCGGGCGAGTTCCTCGGAATGCGACAGCAACTGATCTGACAGTTGCGCGGAATGGCTGCGCAGCAAGGCCTCCTGGCGTTTGATTGCGGTGATGTCGGTATAGACCGTGACCCAACCGCCCTGCCGCAACGGATAGCCCTCAACGGCGATCATGCGGCCATTGGCGCGCTCGCGTTCCAGATAATGCGCTTCAAAGGCGCGGGCCTGATCGACGCGTTCCTGGGTGAAAGCGTCGATATCGTCGATTTCGCCGTATTCACCGGTTTCTGACAGATAGCGGATGGTTTCAGCAAACCCGGCCCCGGGCGTTGTCAGGTGATCGGGCAGGCCAAACATTTCGCGAAACCGGCTGTTGCAGACCGCAAGCCGCAGATCCTTGTCATAGATCGACAGCGCTTGCTGGATCAGGTTCAAACCGGCCTGTGTCAGGCCATCGGTGCGGTCGCGTTTCAGTGCCATATCGGGCCCTTTCATGCGTTCGCTAGCATTGATTTGCCCGGTTTGGCCAGCGCTGCGCGACATATTGTGGGCTTGTAACAATTGGTTACATTCGCGAAAAATTCACGTTTCAATTGACCTTCAGTAAGGTCGTGTCAAAATCAAAGCCGGATTCGCATCTGCTGCGCGTTCGCACGCCGGCCAACTGGCCAGCGCTAGGGAGGAACATAGTTTGACCACACAGGTAGCGCCCCAGGGCGGTTTGGATACCGTACCCAAGCTTCTGGCGCGCAATGCGCGTGAATTTGGAGACAAGCCCGCCAGCCGTGAAAAAGAGTTTGGCATCTGGCAAAGCTGGAGCTGGTCTGAGGTCAGTGAAGAAACCCGCGCATTGGCGCTGGGACTTCTGGCGATTGATCTCAAGGTCGGGGACCATGTGGCGATCATCGGGCGCAACCGTCCGGCGCTTTACTGGGCGATGGTTGCAGCGCAAATGTGTGGCGCAATTCCCGTGCCTTTGTATCAGGACGCGGTTGCCGAAGAGATGGCCTATGTGCTGGATCATTGCGGCGCGCGTTTCGTGATCGCCGAAGATCAGGAGCAGGTGGATAAAGTCCTGGACGTGCAGGAAAGATTGCCGGGGCTAGAGCAGATCATCTATCTTGATCGCCGTGGCATGCGCAAATACGACCACACCACTTTGCACGCTTACCGCGATATTCAAGCCGAAGGCCGGGCCGGTCACGAACGGCTGGACCCGATCCTTGAAGAGCGCTTGCAGGTTCAGGACTACGACACGACCTGTGTGATGCTCTACACATCCGGCACGACCGGGCGGCCCAAGGGCGTGGTTCTGTCAAACCGCAATATCATTGAAGCATCGCGCACCTCTTCTGAGTTTGATAACCTGAATGTTGGCGACAGCGTTCTGGCCTATCTGCCGATGGCTTGGGTTGGCGATTTCATCTTTTCCGTCGGTCAGTGTTTTTGGACTGGGTTTTGCGTCGCATGCCCGGAAAGCCCGGAAACCATGCAGTCCGATCTGAAAGAAATCGGCCCGTCCTATTTCTTTGCGCCACCGCGGTTTTTTGAAGGCTTGCTGACCACAGTTATGATCCGCATGGAAGACGCAAGTGCGACGAAACAGCGGATGTTCAAGCACTTCATGGCACATGCCAAGAAAGTTGGCGGGGCCATTCTGGATGGCAAGCAGGTCGGGTTTGTGGACCGCTTGCGCTACCGGATCGGTGAATTTCTGGTCTATGGCCCACTGAAAAACCAACTGGGGATGAGCCGGGTACGCATCGGCTATACCGCCGGTGAGGCGATCGGCCCTGAGATTTTCGATTTCTACCGCTCGGTCGGGGTGAACCTGAAACAGCTTTACGGCCAGACCGAAGCCTCGGTTTATGTCACCATCCAGCCGGATGGCGAAGTGCGGGCCGACACGGTCGGGGTGCCCGCCCCAGGTGTCGAGATCAAGATCGGCGACAATGGTGAGGTTTACTACCGCTCCG
>CAYXXQ010000211.1:0-2325 GCA_964469075.1 uncultured Rhodobacter sp. | reverse complement strand
TTCGTTGAGTATTACAAGAACCCTGAAAGCACCGCTGACACCAAGGATGCTGATGGTTGGGTTGCAACCGGTGACGCCGGGTATTTCGAGGAAAGCTCAGGCCATTTGAAAATCATCGACCGGGCCAAGGATGTTGGCAAAATGGCCGATGGCAGTCTGTTTGCGCCGAAATATGTGGAAAACAAGCTGAAGTTCTATCCCAACATTCTGGAAGCAGTGTTGTTCGGGGCGAATTCCGAGAAATGCATCGCGTTCATCAATATTGACCTAGCCGCCGTCGGCAACTGGGCCGAACGCAACAATATCGGTTACGCGTCCTATCAGGAGCTGGCGGGGCATCCGCAGGTTCTGGACGCCGTGCAAGCCCATGTGGAAGAGGTGAACGCCTCGCTTGCCGATGATCCGATCCTGAATGGCTGTCAGATCCACCGATTCCTGATCCTGCATAAGGAACTGGACCCGGATGACGGCGAAATGACCCGCACCCGTAAAGTGCGCCGCCGGATTGTGGACGAGAAATACGCGGATCTGATCGAAGCGTTGAACACCGGCAAGGACGAGATTTCGACCAAAACCGAAGTGACCTATGAAGACGGGCGCAAAGGCTCGATCTCGGCGACGTTGAAAATCCGGGACGCCAAAGTGTTCCCAAGAAAGGCGATGGCAGCATGAGCCTGGACGACAGCAGCTACACAACACCGGACGGGCGCACCATCGGCGGCGTCGTGATGGAGATGAAGAACATCACGCTGAAATTCGGCGGGGTGACGGCGATCAAGGATATATCCTTTGACATCCGTGAAGGCGAAATCCGTGCGATTATCGGCCCGAACGGGGCTGGAAAATCCTCGATGCTGAACGTGATCAACGGGTTTTATCATCCGCAGGAGGGTGAGATCTGGTACAAAGGTGCGCGGCGTCAGGCGATGAAGCCACATGAAATCGCCCATCAGGGCATCGCCCGGACCTTTCAGAACATCGCGCTGTTCAAGGGCATGACGACGCTTGACAACATCATGACCGGGCGTCTGACGCATATGAAATCCGGCATTCTGGCGCAGGCGATTTGGAAAGGTGCTGCCGAACGCGAAGAGACCGCCAACCGCAAGAAGGTCGAAGAAATCATCGATTTCCTTGAAATCCAGTCGATCCGCAAAACCCCGGTGGGGCGTTTGCCTTACGGGTTGCAAAAGCGGGTCGAGCTGGCCCGTGCGCTGGCCGCCGAACCTTCGCTGCTTCTGCTGGATGAGCCGATGGCGGGCATGAACGTCGAAGAAAAGGAAGATATGTCACGCTTTATTCTGGACGTGAATGATGAGTTTGGCACGACGATTGCGCTGATTGAACACGACATGGGCGTGGTTATGGATATTTCCGACCGGGTCGTCGTGATGGATTACGGCAAGAAGATCGGCGACGGTACACCGGATGAGGTGCGCAAGAACCAGGAAGTGATCGACGCTTATCTGGGGGTGGCCCATGACTAGGCCCTTGCCCGAACCTGCGGCAGTCCGCAGCGCTAATTTGAAGTCTTTGTTTTCGGCGCTTGTCGGAAGCCTCCTGATCAATGAGAGGGGCCTGTGATGCCTGAACAACTGTTGTTTGCGATCGAGGTTACCCTGAACGGCCTGATGGCCGGGGTGATGTATTCGCTGGTGGCGCTGGGCTTTGTGCTGATCTTCAAGGCCTCGGGTATTTTCAACTATGCGCAAGGGGTTATGGCCCTGTTTGCGGCCCTGACCCTGGTGGGTATCCAGAATGGCCAGGTGCCGTTCAGCCACCTGATCAACGCGATTTTCGGCACGGACATCCACCATTTCGGCTGGCATGTACCGGCTTTTCTGGCGATCCTGCTGGCGCTTGGGGTGATGGTGCTGTTTGCGATCATCGTCGAACGCTACATCCTGAAACATCTGGTCAATCAGGAGCCGATCATTCTGTTCATGGCGACCATTGGCCTGGCCTATTTCATGGAAGGCTTTGGCGATCTGATGTGGGGTTCGGACATCAAGAAACTGGATGTCGGCCTGCCGCAGGGGATTTCCGATGTGATCGACACCACCACCTATGGCTGGTTCGGTTACGGTTTCTTCATCGACAAGCTGGATATCGCGGCAACTATCGTTGCGGCCATTCTGGTGATCACTCTGACGATCTTTTCGCAGTATTCCAAAACCGGCCGCGCCTTGCGGGCGGTGGCCGATGACCACCAAGCCGCCTTGTCGGTTGGCATTTCGTTGCGGTTCATCTGGGTTGTCGTCTGGTCAGTGGCCGGGTTTGTGGCACTGGTTGCCGGCATCATGTGGGGTGCCAAATCGGGCGTGC
>CAYXXQ010000210.1:0-6432 GCA_964469075.1 uncultured Rhodobacter sp. | reverse complement strand
TTTATGAGGACACCACCGGTCTGCGCCCCGGCGATCAGATCACCGGCAGCGGTCTGCCCTTGTCAGTTCCACTTGGCCCTGGTCTGCTGGGCAATATCTTTGACGGTTTGCTGCGGCCTTTGCGCCAAACCGCTGAGCCGGTGTTGTATCAGGTGACCCCATTGCTGGCACCGGGCGACAGCGTGCATGGTGGGATGTGCCTCGCCACAGTTCAGGGGCCAGCCAAGGCGCAGTTTGCGCTGGTGCCAAGTGACATCAAGCAGGCGGAACTGATTGAAATCAGCGAAGGTCAGTTTGCCGATGACGCCATCATCGCCATCCTGAAAACCCCGGATGGGCGCAGCCATGATGTGCCGCTTTCCCATAACTGGCCGGTGCGCAAGCCACGGCCGGTGACACGGCGGTTGCCGTCAAACACCATGATGGTCACAGGCCAGCGCATCCTTGACAGCCTGTTTCCGATCTCGCGCGGGGGTCGCGCCGCCATTCCCGGCGGGTTTGGCACCGGCAAGACGGTGTTGCAGGAAACGCTGGCAAAATGGTGTGACGCTGATGTCATCGTCTATGTCGGCTGCGGCGAGCGCGGCAATGAAATGGCCGAGGTGCTGCATGAATTTCCTGAACTCGAAGACCCGCGCACCGGACGGCCCTTGATGGAACGCACGGTGGTGATCGCCAACACCTCAAACATGCCGGTCGCGGCGCGTGAAGCGTCGATCTATACCGGGGTGACGGTGGGGGAATATTTCCGCGATCAAGGGTTCAACGTGACCCTGATGGCCGACAGCACCAGCCGCTGGGCCGAGGCGCTGCGTGAAGTGTCAGGCCGCCTTGGCGAATTGCCCAGCGAAAGCGGCTATCCCGCTTACCTAAGCTCGCGCCTGTCTGAATTTTATGAACGCGCCGCGCGGGTGGAGACGCTGGCCGGGAATGAGGCCTCGTTAACCCTGATCGGGGCGGTCAGCCCGCCTGCCGGCGATTTTTCCGAACCTGTGACCAGCCACACCAAACGCTATGTGCGCTGTTTCTGGGGGCTGGACCGGGGCCGGGCGCAGGCGCGGTTTTACCCGGCGATCCACCCTTTGCAAAGCTATTCCGAAGATGCGGATCATCTGTCGGAATGGTGGACAGAACACGGCAACCCCAACTGGCAGGCGCAGCGCGAACGCATTCTGGTGCTGCTGGAAGAACAGGCCAAGCTGGATCGCATGGCGCGCATCGTCGGCAAGGACGCCCTGCCGCCCAGTCAGCAAGTGAAACTGCTATGCGCCGATCTGGTCGACAACGCATTCCTGCGGCAATCGGCGTTTTCCGAGGTCGATCGCTATTGCTCGCCCGAACGACAAACCGCGATGCTGCGCCTGTTGTTGCAGTTCTTTGACATGGCCGAGGCGGCGGTTGCAGCCGGGGTCTCGCCCGATGACATTGCCAACGCCGGGTTTTATCGGCGGATGGCCCGAATGGGGGAAGAGATCGGCGAAGACCGGTTGGAGGGCTTTACCGAGTTGACGCATCAGATGGAAACCGACCTTGCGTCACTGCAAAAGGGGCGGGCGGATGCTGTTTGATCTGAAGGCTGAAAACACTGTCACCGCCATCGAAGGGCCGCTGCTGTTTCTGCGTCGAAACGTCAATGTCGGGCTGAATGAATCGGTTGCTGTCTCGCTGGACGATGGCCCGGAACGGCTGGGCCGGATCGTGGCACTTGAGGATGAGCGTATCGTGGTGGAACTGTTGGAAGACACCACAGGCCTTGGCATCGAAGGTGTCTCCGTCAGGTTTGATGGGGAGCCGATGATGATGCCGCTCGGCCCCGGCCTGCTGGGGCGGGTGTTTGACGGCATGGGTCGCCCCCGTGACGGTGGCGCGCCAATCGCTGCACAGGTGACGCGACGGATCGACATGGCCGTGATCAACCCGGCCGAACGCGGCCTGCCGCAAGATTTCATCCAGACCGGGGTGTCGTCGATTGATATCCTGAACTCTTTGGTGCGGGGCCAGAAACTGCCGGTGTTCTCCGCCGGTGGCCTGCCGCATGACCGGCTGGCCGCCAGTATCGCCCAATCCGCAAAGCTGTTGAAAGGCGACAGCGACGGGTTTGCCGTGGTGTTCTGCGGCATCGGCGTCAGCCATGACAGTGCTGAAAACTTCCGCCTGGCAATGGAAGAATCCGGTGCGCTGGAACATACCGCGATGTTCCTGAACCTGGCCTCCGAACCCACCGCGCAACGCCTGCTGACGCCGCGTTTCGCCCTGACCGCAGCGGAATACCTGGCGTTTGACGAGGGCCGTCAGGTGCTGGTGATCCTGACCGATATGACGAATTACTGCGAAGCGCTGCGCGAGGTTTCCGCCAGCCACGGCGAGATCCCGTCGCGCAAGGGCTATCCCGGTTACATGTATTCCGATCTGGCAACGATCTTTGAACGCGCCGGCTGGATCATGGGCAAGCCCGGCACGGTGACGCAGCTGCCGATCCTGACCATGCCCGCTGACGATATCAGCCACCCGATCCCCGATATCACCGGCTATATCACCGAAGGTCAGATCGTGCTGGACCGCGAGCTGGACCACAAAGGCATCTATCCGCCGGTCAACGTGCTGGCCAGCCTATCGCGGCTGATGGATCAGGGCATTGGCAAGGGGTTCACCCACCCCGATCACCCGGCGCTGGCGCAGCAGCTGTTCGCCTCTTACGCGCGGGCGGCGCGGGTGCGCATCCTGTCCAGCGTGGTTGGTCGTGACGGGCTAAGTGCCACCGATCAGACTTACCTCGATTTCGGCGACCGGTTTGAAGCGGATTTCGTCAATCAGGACAAGATGCGCAGATTTGAGGAAAGCTTTCAAATCGGCTGGCAGATGCTGCGCCTGCTGCCGGATAGTGAGCTGACCCGGCTAAGCGACGCGCAACTTCAGGCACATATCAAGGTGCCGACCGATGGCTGACTTGACCCCAACCCGTGGCGCCGCACTGGCGCTGGCTGAAGAAAAATCCTTCATCGAAACCGGGTTCGGGTTCCTGGATGAAAAGCGGATGCTGCTGGCAGCGACGCTTCTGAAGGAATTGGCGGCCTGGAAGGCAGCGCGCGATCACTACGATCAGGCGCTGCAAGCGGCAAGATCTGCCATGCAGGCGGCGATCTTGCGGCATGGGCTGGAAGGCGTGCAGCATTACCCAGTGGCACCTACGGGCGGGGCCGATATCATGGTCGCAACGGCAAACTTGCTGGGCTTGCCCCTGATGCAGCCGCCGGATTTCGCCTGGAGTGCAGCCAAAACGCCTGATTGCATCGACGCGTCAAGCCAGGCCGAGGCCTGCCGCGCCGCCTTCGCCGCCCTTGTGCCCCTGGCCGCCGCGATGGCCGCCCGGCAAGGCAATGTCTACCGCCTGATCCGCGAATACCGCAGCACCGAGCGCCGCGCGCGGGCGCTTGAAAACGTGCTGCTGCCGGAAACCAAAGCGCAACTGGCGGCGATCAACGATTACCTGGACGAGGCCGATCAGGAAGAGGCCATTCGCATCCGCAACGCAGCGCGCTAAGGTTTCATAAACTCACGGATCGCCTGCGCGATCAGCTTGGGTTTCTGGTGCAATATCCAGTGGTCAGCATCGGCAACTTCGATCAGCCGCAGATCCTCGCAATACAGATCCAATCCAACGCGGGTTTCCGGCAGTAACGCGGTGTCGTTCTGCCCCCAGATCAGCAAATGTGGCATGGTGATCCGCAAATGCGCCGGATCCCATTGCGGCAGGTCACTTGCAGCAATCGGCTGACCCGGCTTTGCCACCAGCAATGGCGTCGCACGATACCAGTTCAGCATCGCCCGCAGCCCCGCCGCATCACGCCAGGCGGCCTTATAGTCCAGCAGCCGCGCAGGCGTCAGCCAGCCCAAGTCCATCTTGGCGCTGAACAGCGTGAACATCGCCGCGAAGTCATCGCGCGCCAGGATATCCTCGGCCCCGTTCTGACGCAGCCAGGTGATATACTGGCTGGCCTCAGATTGCGCACCACCGCTGGCAAGGGCCACCTGAAACGGGGCCGGATGCACGCCGTTGATGATGATCAGCCGCGCCAGTTTGTCAGGATGTCGGATCGCCGTGGCATAGGCGACTGACGCCCCCCAGTCATGCCCGACCAGCGCTGACGCGCGACCTTGCCCGAAGTGGTGGATCATCGCCGCGACATCGGCCACCAGATGCTTGGTGGTGTAATGCTGCACCCCCTCAGGCCGCCAGGACGCACCATAGCCGCGCTGATCCGGGGCGACGCAAAACCAGCTTTCCTGCAACTCGGCCATCACCTCAGCCCAGGCACCAGAATATTCCGGAAACCCGTGCAGAAATAGCAGCAAAGGCCGGGCTGGATCGCCTGCGGTCAGCGCCTGAAATGCCTGTCCCTTAATGTCAAACTGAACCGGCGTCATGTATCGTCGTCGGGCGCATAAAAGTCCGAGGTCGCAGCCCGCCGCACCAGCCACCAACCATATTGATCCGGCCAGGTGTCAAATTGCACGTCATGGCCCAGGGTTTCGGCGGCATGCAAAGCCCAGTTCGGATTGGCCAACGCCTCCCGCCCAAGGGCGATCAGGTCGGCCTGACCGCTTTTTAAAATCGCCTCGGCCTGTCTGGGATGGGTGATCAGGCCGACCGCCATCGTCGCCAGACCAGTTTTTTTGCGCACCTCTTCAGCATAAGGCACCTGAAACCCCGGTTGCCGCCGCCCGCCCGCCGTGGCCGGCCCGGATATCCCGCCGGAGGAGCAATCAACCACATCAACCCCGCGCACCTTCAACTCATCCGCCAGTTTCACGGTATCTTCCAACTGCCAGCCTTCAGCGTTGCCATCCACGGCAGAGGTTCTGAAAAACAGCGGCAGGTCATCGGGCCAGACCGCGCGCACGGCGTCCACCACTTCAAGCGCCAGACGCATCCGGCCTTTCAGATCGCCGCCATAAGCATCCGCGCGTTTGTTGGACAATGGCGACAGAAAACTGTGTAGCAAATAGCCATGCGCGCCGTGAATTTCCGCAATCCTGTAACCCGCCGCCAATGCCCGCCCGGCGGCAGCGGCGTAATCCTGTTTCAGGGCGGCGATATCCTCAAGGCTGAGCGCGCGCGGCTCGGGCCAACCCTGATCAACCGGAATGGCCGACGGCCCGACCGGCTGCCACGGCATATCGCCCCGCGCATGGTCGGCGTCGGTCAACGGGCCATTGCCAAACCACGGCCGCTGCATCCCGGATTTACGCCCTGCATGACCCAGTTGAATGGCAGGCACCGCGCCATTGCGAAGGGCAAACTGCACCACCCTTGCATGACCGATGATCTGACTGTCCGCCCACAAACCGGGGCAGCCATGCGTGATCCGCCCGGATTTCTGCACCGCAGTTGATTCCGTAAACACGATCCCAGCACCACCGGTGGCAAATCGGCCAAGATTGACCAGATGCCAATCCTCAAGATGACCGTCATGTGCCGAATACTGGCACATCGGCGAAATCACGACCCGGTTGCGGGTTGTAACCCCGCGAAGGGTCATCGGTTGAAACAATAGGGGGGTATTTGACATGCGGACTCCGACCATCGATTGGGTTTTCAGATTAAAAGCATGTCCACACCGCCCCGACAATCATCGTTGCAAAAATACTCAAAACATCACAAGGCCAGCCACCAGCGCGCGCTAACCGATCAGCGCCTTCACATGCGCCACGACCGAGCGCGCCAAAGCGCCGGGATCATAGCCACCTTCCAGCATCGACAAGACCCGCCCGTTGGCATGGGTCTGGGCCACCGTCAAAAGCTGTTCCGTCAACCAGCCATAGTCACCTTCACCCAGCCGCACCCCCGACATATCATCCGAAATATGCGCGTCAAACCCGGCCGAGATGAACAGGAATTCAGGCTTGAACCGGTTCAGCGCGGGCAGCCAGTGCTCGGTGATGGCCGCGCGAAACTCTGGTCCTGTGGTGCCGGACGGCAGGGGCACATCAATCAGGTTATTGGTTTCAGAGGCATGGCCGGTAAACGGATAAAACGGGTGCTGAAAGGACGAGCAGAACAACACCCGCGGATCATCGCGAAAGATGTCTTCGGTGCCATTGCCGTGATGGACGTCAAAATCAACAATCGCCACGCGCTTCAAATTGTAGGTTTCCATCGCATGCGCAGCCGCAACCGCAATATTGTTGAACAGACAAAACCCCATCGGCTTGTCGCGTTCCGCATGATGCCCGGGTGGTCTGACCGCGCAGAAAGCCGAAAACGCCTCTTGCCGCATGATAAGATCAACCCCAAGTACCCCGGCCCCGGCTGCACGTTCGGCGGCTTTTAGGGTGCCTTTTGACATCACCGTGTCGCCGTCGATTTCCACCGATTTCTGTGTGGCATCAATGGCATAGATCCGGTCAAGGTTCGCAGCCCCATGCACCAGG
>CAYXXQ010000209.1:0-6439 GCA_964469075.1 uncultured Rhodobacter sp. | reverse complement strand
AAGATCAGCTTGTAGCAATTGGTGGCGATGTAGAACCAGATCATCAAATTCGGCGTCGGAATCTGAGAGTTGGTTCACTAGAATCTTGGTTTCAAGTATCGCGGAAAGACGATCCAGACATTCCCCGACAATAAACCACTCTGCTTGCCTGATTGAAGTTGTCAAAAATGTGAGAATGCCGTCAAAGTCGCCAGGAAGGAAGTCTTTGTCTGCCTCAAATAGAACGCGCAATCGATCTGCTTCGACAATAAGAAGTCCATTATCGTGTTTGAATGAATTGGTCATTCTTTTCAACTGTGCTTCAATTTCTATAACTAGGGATCTATTCATGTCTACCGAACCGCCTCGATCGGTCCCTCTGCACGAGCGTTGATGAACTGATCCAGATACGGATCACCGCTGTCGTCCATATCGGCAATCGGCCCGGTCCAGCGGACTTTGCCGTCATGGATCATCGCAACTTTGTCGGCGATGGCGCGCACGCTCGACATGTCGTGGGTGATCGTCATGGCCGTAGCGCCCATTTCGACGACGATTTCGCGGATCAGTTCGTTGATGACACCGGCCATGATCGGGTCAAGACCGGTGGTTGGCTCATCAAAGAAGATGATCTCAGGCTCAGCCGCGATGGCGCGGGCCAGGCCGACGCGTTTTTGCATGCCGCCCGAAAGCTCCGCCGGGAATAAGTCGGCCACCCATTCTTTCAGCCCGACCCGGCGCAGCTTTTCAATTGCGATGGCGCGGGCTTCTTCCTTGGGCCGTTTCAGGCTGCCGCGCATCAGGCGAAAGGCGACGTTTTGCCAGACGGGCATGCTGTCAAACAGCGCCCCGCCCTGAAACAGCATCCCGAATTTTGCCAAAAACGCATCACGGTCGCCGTCTTTTACGTCCTTACCATCAACGAGGATCGTGCCTGTATCCGGCTTCAAAAGCCCCAGCACCGTCTTGATCAGCACCGACTTCCCGGTGCCCGAGCCGCCGATGATCACCATCGATTCGCCCTTGTTGACGGTCAGATTGATGCCCCGCAGCACATGGTTGTTACCAAAGCTTTTGCAGACATCGCGAAACTCGATCATTGGCTGGGTCATGAGGCGAAAAACAACTCCGTCAGCAGGTAATTAATGGTCAGGATCATGACCGAGGCCGATACAACCGCATTGGTCGTCGCCCGGCCCACGCCTTGTGCGCCGCGCCCGGAATTCATCCCGTGATAACAGCCCATTGAGGCGACGATGAAGCCAAACACCGAGGCTTTGATCAAGCCCGAAATGACGTCCCACGGCACCAGAAAATCGACCGTGTTCTGAATGTAAGCGGCGGAATTCAGACCCAGCCGCGACGTGCCAACCAGATAGCCGCCGAAGATGCCGATGGAATCGCCGACCGCCACCAGGATCGGCATGGTCAGGGTCGCGGCCAACACCCGCGGCACCGTCAGGTATTTCATCGGATTGGTCGACAGCGTCACCAACGCGTCGATCTGTTCGGTCACTTTCATCGTGCCAAGCTCTGCTGCGATCGAGGATGCGACCCGCCCGGCCACCATCAGCCCGCCAAAGACCGGCCCCAATTCGCGCACCATGCCGATGGCCACAATCGTTGGCACCACGCTTTCGGCGTTAAACCGGCTGCTGCCTTCATAGATCTGCAACGCCAGCGCAGCACCGGTGAAAACGGCGGTCAGCCCGACCACCGGCAGGCTGTAATAGCCGATCACCAGAACCTGGCGCAAAAACTCGCGGAAATAAAACGGCGGGCGCAGGAAATGGCTTAATATCTCTGCCAGAAAGATCGACGTGCGACCGATGGTGGACAAAAGCGCAAGCGTAGATCGCCCGATCGGCGATAGCACGGCGTGGATGAATTTCATGCGATAAACCTGGCCTTGAAGAACTGCTCAGTTGCCTTTGTATAGACGTTCATAGCGCGCGCCAAGACTGGTTAGGATTTCATAGCCGATGGTGCCAGCAGCTTGGGCCAAATCATCAACCGACTGGTGCGGGCCAAGGATGTCCAGCGCCTCGGGCACGTCCGGCAAGTCGGTGACATCAACCGTCAGCAGGTCCATTGAAACACGACCCGCCAGCGGGCAGGCGACATCCCCGGCCCAAAGCTGTGCGCGGCCGCCCATCGCCCGGATCAACCCATCGGCATAGCCTGCCGCCAAGGTCGCGATTTTTGACGGGCGCTTGGCGGTCCAACTGGCGGAGTAGCCGACGGTTTCGCCCTTGGCGACATCCCTGACCTGCACCACCGGAATAGACAATTGCACCACAGCGCTGGCGTGCGAAAAGGGGAGGCCGCCGTAGAGGCCGACGCCCGGGCGACACAGATCGAAGTGATAGTCCGGCCCCAACAGCACCCCGCCAGTTGCCGCAAGCGACCGTATTAGCCCCAGCCCATCGGTCATGGCGCGAAAGCTGCGCAGCTGTGCTGCGTTTTGCGGATGTGCTGGGTCGTCAGCGCAGGCAAGATGGCTCATCACCAGGGCAGGGTTTGCGAGGAGGGCTTGGTCGCGGATGGCGGCAAACTCGGCCGGCTCCAACCCCAGACGGTTCATGCCGGTATCAAGTTGCAGGCCAAACGGCTGCCCCGGCAAGGCCGTCAGATGCCGCGTGACCTGATCGGGGGAGTTTAAAAGCGGCGTCAGCGCATGATCGGCAATATCAGCCTGATCCCCCGCCATATGGCCCGCAAACACAAAAATCTGTGGTCCCGGCCCTAGCGCGCGTCGCAGGCGCACGCCCTCAGAAGTCAGCGCAACAAAGAAGCGGCGCACACCTAGGCCTGCAAGGGTGATTGCCACCTGGCCCGCGCCCAATCCGTAGCCATCGGCCTTGACGACTGCTGCCGTTTCAACCGAGCTTGCCGACAGCTGATCAAGCGTGCGCCAGTTCTGTTTTAACGCCGCAAGGTCGATGGTCAGGGTGGCTGCGCGCATAGGAAGGCTCCGCTAAAGGCTGGTGTTTTTGTGTCTTCACTGGGTCCGGTCAGGGGCCACATGGTCAGCAGTCGGGTCAAGTCCGTTTTCCGCCGCAGCCTTGTGATGGTCATAGCCCGCGGTCAGTTCTTCGCGCAGAAAATCGCCGAAAACCAATGGCGCAAACTTCGGGTCGCCAGTGCCGGGCAGGGGTGCGATGCGGGCGGATACATGCGGATCAAAAAAGAACGGCACCGAATAGCGCGCCCGCCCGGTGCGATTGATCACCCGATGCGGCGTTGACAGCAGGCGGCCATTTGTCAGCCGGTGCAGCATGTCGCCAACATTCACCACAAACGCGCCGGGCAATGGCGGTGCCGACACCCACTCGCCGCCAGGGGTGCGCACCTCAAGCCCGCCAACAGGATCCTGCGCCAGTAAGGTCAGACAGCCAAAATCCCGATGCGGTGCCGAGCCAAATAGGTCATCCGGCGCCTGCGCTGGCCCCGGCGGATAATGCAGCAATCGCAGCCAGGTTGTCGGCGTTTGAAACATCGTCTGAACCTCAGCCGGATCAGCCCCGGCGGCGCGCAAGGCCACTTCCAGCAACCGCCGCGCCAGTTCGGACATGGCCGTGTGGTAAGCCTCCAAAACCCGGCGGAACCCTGGCAGATCGGGCCATTGGTTTGGCCCGGACAGATAGGTGTCCGGATCAACCGCCGCATCTTCGCGCATCATCATGAAGCTTGCGGATTGGTTGGGCCGCGTCACCTCCGCCAGGTCGGTGGTGACATCTGTGGACGTGTCAATCGGGATGTAACCGCGATGCTGGTCGTTCAGTTCTATCGCCATTTTGTCGGCCAAAGGCTGCGCGTGAAAGGCCTGGCTGGCGGCAAACACCGCCGCGATCAGGCCCTCATCAATGCCGTGATTGACGATATAGCCAAAGCCGACTTCGCCATAAGCCTGCGCAAAATCGTCCACAAAGGCCTTGCTGGCCTTGGGGTCAGGCGCAAACATCGACGTGACATCAAGGACGGGGATTTGATCAAATTCAGGCATCTCGGGGCTTTCGGGCTGGTTTTACCCCGCTGGCCTAGCAAGCGGACGCGGTGCGGGCAAGCCGGATCACATATGCGTCGTCATGCGGTGCCCCGGCGCATAGGCAAGCCGCACCTGGGTCACCGGCATCGTGCCGATCCGGGTCAGCCGGTCGATCACAAACAGCGCCGTGCCGATATCAATGCCCAGCACATTCGCGTCTTCCACCCCGGCGTTTTCCGCCATGAAGGTAATATCGCCGCTGGAGATCAGCGCATTTTCAACCAGCCATTCATTGGCGCTGATAGTTTCAAGCGGGGCGGTCAGAATGCTTGGCACGGCCTTCTGGTTCACCCAACGGTCTTCAAATAGAAACGGCCGGTCGTCGGCCAGATGTAGGGTCTTCAGGTGCAAAAGCTGCATGGATTGCGGCAGGCCCAGCCGTGCCGCCAGATGGGCAGGCGGCAGGCACAGCTCATGCAGCAGCACCTGTGCGCGGTGGGTGGCACCACGGTTTTCAACTTCAAGCCGGGTGATCGGAATATCAAGCGTCGCTTTGCGCACCGGCGTGCGGCTGACGGTGGTGCCAGCCTTGCGCCGCCGATCCAGCAGTCCGCTTTCTGCAAGTTCCCGCAAGGCGCGGTTGATGGTGGCGCGCGCGCAGCCAAATTCGAGGCCAAGCTCTGTCTCGCTGGGCAGCAAATGCCCGGGTGGCCAAATCCGGGTTTCGATCCGGCGCAGGACTTCAGTTTTGATGTCGCGAAAGCTGGCCTGGCTCATAAAGCTTGCCTTAACCGCCCGACCACAGCCCGGTATCTGGCGCTGATCTGGTCATGCGCGATATGGCGTCCACCCACCACCATATGCCGCCCTGCGGCCCAGACATTCTGCACTTGCCGGTCGTCGCGGGCAAACAGCCAGGCATCCAAAACGTCGTCGCCGACCAGCCCGTCAAGATCGGCGTGAGCGGTCGAGATTTCCAGGATATCGGCCCAGCCGCCTTTTGTGATCACACCCGCGCCACGCCCCAATGCCTGCGCGCCACCCCGCGCCGCAGTTTCAAAAATCACCCGTCCGACGGATCTACCCGAGGTCGCGATGCTGGCGCGGCTATAGTCGCGCAAACGTTGCGAATACTCCAGCGTTCGGATCTCTTCCGTCAATGAAATCCGTATGTTGCTGTCCGATCCTAATCCAAATCGACCGCCATGCTCCAAATAGCGAACCCCATCAAAAATGCCGTCGCCGAGATTGCTTTCGGTGATCGGGCACAGGCCTGCCACGGCCCCGCTTTCGGCCAGGCCTTTTGTTTCGGCCGGGGTCATTTGGGTTGCGTGGATTAGGCACCAGCTTGCATCGACGTGAAAGATGTTCAACAGCCATTCAACCGGGCGGGCGCCAAAATAGGCGGTGACTTCGACGACTTCGGCCTGCTGTTCCGCGATATGCATATGCACGGGATCATGGCCCGCAAATTCCGGCAAATGATCAAGGCTTTCTCGGGATACGGCGCGCAAACTATGCGGGGCGACGCCAAGGCGACAATCGTCGGGCAGGTGGGTCAGGCCCGCGCGCGCTTCGGCCAGAAGGGCGGTATATCTGTCAAGATCGCTGCCAAACCGCAACTGTCCCCCGGCCAGCGCCCGGCCGTCACAACCGCCTCTTTGGTAAAGCACCGGCAGATGCGTCAGCCCGATACCGCTGATCGACTGCGCTTCAAATACCCGGTCGGTAGTCTCGCCCAGGTGGTCATAGGGCTGCCCGCCGATCTGGTGATGCAGGTAGTGAAATTCCGCCACGGCGGCGAACCCGGCCTCAAGCATTTCCATCTGAACGTAAGCGGTGATCGCGGCGATATCTTCGGGCGTCAGCAGGTCCAAAAACCGGTACATGACTTTACGCCAGGTCCAGAATGTGTCCGTCGCTTCGCCACCGCGCTTTTCCGTCAGCCCGGCCATCGCCCGCTGGAATGCGTGCGAATGGAGGTTTGCAGGCGCTGGCAGCGCCACGTCCAACCGCTGGCCTTCCGGTGCAGAATTTGGGGTCACATCAGCGATTTTCCCGTCTTCCCGGATCGTGATTCGCACCTGTTTTTGCCAACCTTGCTTGGTAAGCGCCTGTTCCGCCCAGAGAATTTTCATATCTGTGATCGCCCGTTGACAGTTTAATATGTGCAGACATAATAAGAATAACCATAGATAAAACAAGGGCTGCGCCAATGGGCATGATGCTGTTTCACAACTGCCGGATCGCCTGCATGACCAAGGACGTGCCCTACGGGCTGATCGAGGATGGCGCCTTGCTGGCAGATGCCGGGCGTATCCCTTGGGTCGGTGCGCGGGCCGATCTGCCGAAGGTTCCGACCGATACCGACAGCCGCGATCTGGCGGGGCGTCTGGTCACACCGGCCCTGATTGATTGCCACACCCATCTGGTCCACGGCGGCAACCGCGCGCAGGAGTTTGAGTTGCGTCT
>CAYXXQ010000208.1:0-6457 GCA_964469075.1 uncultured Rhodobacter sp. | reverse complement strand
GAGATGTTTGACCGCATCCGCCAGCTGCCCGGTGCGGTGCATCTGACCACCAACATGACGGCGGCGCATCGGCGCGCAGTTCTGGCAGGCATCCGGAGGCGGCTGAAAGACGGATCACCGGTACGCTTGATTGCCACCTCGCTGATCGAGGCCGGGGTGGATGTTGACTTCCCGGTCGTCTGGCGCGTTGTTGCGGGGATCGATTCCATCGCCCAGGCGGCGGGTCGCTGCAACCGCGAGGGGCGGCTGAAGTGGGGCGAGGTCTTTGTCTTTCAGACGGACGGTTCCCACAAACCGCCCGCCGACCTGCAGCAATTCGCCGATATCGGTGCCGAGGTTCTGGCGGCCCATGACGATCCGTTATCGCTGGTGGCGGTGCGGGATTATTTCCGGCGGCTCTATTGGGACCGCAATCAGGCGCTGGACACGGCACAGGTGGGCGCGGTAACCGGTATCATGGCGGCGTTGAAGAAAAGCGGCAACCAGTGCAATTTTCCCTTTGCCGACATCGCCGCCGCGTTTCGCCTGATCGAGGATACCACCCTGCCGCTGATTATTCGCGGTGGTGAATGGGGTGTGTCCAAGGCTTTGCTGGATGATTTGCAGTTCAATCCCCATGCGGGATCGGTCGCTCGACAGTTGCAACCGTTTCAGGTTGCGGTCCGGCAACGGTTCAGGTCGGAATTGCTGCGTCAGGGTGCGGCGGAAATATGGCGGGGGCAAGAGTTTGGGGAGCAGTTCGTTTTGCTGTCCAACTCGGACCTTTACGACGTGAAAGCAGGGCTGAGGGCAGACAGGGTCGAAGATCTGGGGCATTTGGAAATTTGAGGAAAAGAACATGGCATTCGGTATCAAACTGCACATCTGGGGCGATCGCGCCTGTTTCACCCGCCCGGAGATGAAGGTCGAGCGGGTCTCATACGACGTGATCACCCCTTCGGCGGCGCGCGGCATCCTCGAGGCGATTCACTGGAAACCGGCGATCGCTTGGGTGGTTGATCGAATTCATGTGCTGAAACCAGTGCGTTTCGAGACAATACGGCGCAATGAGATTGGCTCTAAGATACCGGCAGGCAAAGTTAAGTTGGCGATGAATGCGAACTCGCTGGAGGGGTTGCATCTGGTGGTTGACGAGGACCGAAAACAACGCGCCATGCTGGCGTTGTGCGACGTGGCCTACGGGATTGAGGCGCATTTCGAGATGACGCCAAAGGCGGGACCACAGGACAATCCGGCCAAGCATCTGGAAATGTTTCGCAGGCGCGCCGCCACCGGCCAGTGCTTTCATCGCCCCTGCATGGGGGTGCGCGAATTTCCGGCGCATTTCGACCTGGTCGAGGACTTTGCCCCAAGCGAATTGCCCGATGGCGCGCGCGACCGCGATCTGGGCTGGATGCTGTATGACATCGACTATGGCAAGGACCGCGCGCCGCAGTTCTTTCGCGCCCAGATGCGCGATGGGGTGATCGACTTGGAGCGGGCGCGTAAGGAAGGAATGGCACAATGACGATCCTGACCGCGCTGGCGACGCTCTATGAGCGGATGAAAGAGGCGGGCGAGGCACCACCTCCGGGCTATTCAAGCGAGAAGATCGGCGCCGAGGTGGTGCTGGATGCGGCGGGTAAGGTGCTGGAGATCCGCCGGCAGGGCAGTGCAGACGGAAAAAACTGGATGCCCAAAACCTTGCCTGTACCTGCGGCAGTGAAACGTACCGCGGGCATCAATCCCAATACATTCTGGGACAAGACCGCCTATACATTGGGTGTCACGGCCCTCAAGGATGCCAAGGGCAAACAGTGTGTTGACGCGGAGGGGCACGCCATTTCGGGGCAGGAGAAACGCACGGCGCAAGAGCACGAGGCCTTCAGGGAAAGCCATATTGATATTCTGGCGGGGTCCGACGATCAAGGTCTTGTGGCGCTGCGGCTTTTTCTTGAAACTTGGCAGCCGGATGAATTTGCCGCGCGAGGTTTTTCACCGGAGGTTCTGGACGAAAACGTGGTGTTCCGGCTCGACGGGGACACTGGCGCGGACGGCGCGGCGCGATTTATCCACGACCGACCGGCGGCGATTGAATTGTTGAGCGTCGCGGCAAGCGGGGCCGATGAAGCGCTGTGTCTGATAACCGGGAAACACGCCCCGCTGGCCCGGCTGCATCCGTCCATCAAGGGGGTAATGGGGGCACAAAGCTCTGGTGCTTCGCTGGTTGCTTTCAACAGCGCGGCCTATGAATCCTTTGGCAAGAAACAGGGCGACAATGCGCCGGTGTCACAGGAAGCAGCCTTTGCCTATGGCACCGCGCTGAACGTGTTGCTGGCACGCGATTCCGGGCATAATCTGCGGATCGGTGACGCCACGGTGGTGTTCTGGGCCGAGACGCCACAGCGGGCGGCGGCGCAAAGCATCGAACAGATGTTGTTCGTCGGCTTCAACCCCCCGGACGACGATGCCGAATGCAATGAGTTGAGGAAATCGCTGGAGGCGGTTGCAAAGGGTCGCGCGGCGCAGGCACCGGGCTTCGACCCCGACACCAAGGTTTATTTCCTTGGCCTCGCCCCCAACGCGGCGCGGCTCTCGGTCCGGTTCTGGCAGCCCGGCACCTTTGGCGATTTCGCCCGTCATATCACCCGGTTCTGGGACGATCTGGCGCTGGACCCCAGCCCATGGAAAACCGCTCCCGCCGCCTGGTCGCTGCTTTATGAAACAGCTCCGCAACGCAAGGCCGAGAACATCCCGCCGCGTCTGGGCGGCGACCTGATGCGAGCGGTGTTGACCGGCGCACCCTATCCGCGCACCCTGCTGTCAGGCATCATCAACCGCATGCGGGCCGACGGCGACATCAATGGACGACGCGCGGCGATCTGCCGCGCGGTTATCAACCGAAACACAAACCGAGAGGAAATCCCAATGAGTCTGGATCGTGATAATCCCAACCCGGCCTACCGGCTGGGGCGGCTGTTCGCCGTGCTGGAGCGCATCCAGCAGGCGGCGCTGCCCGGCCTGAATGCAACCATCAGGGACCGCTATTTCGGCGCCGCCTCGGCCACCCCGGCGCGCATATTTCCGCAACTGACCAAGAACGCCACGCACCACCTGTCGGTAATGCGCAAGGGCGACGTTGGCGGTCTGGCGCACTGGCTGGACCGAGAAATGGGAGACATCTGGGGCGGGCTGGAGGCCGACTTGCCACGCTCGCTGAACCTCGAGGATCAGGGGCGTTTCGTGGCCGGGTATTATCACCAGCGCTGGACCAAAAAAGATACCGAGGGTGTCGATGCACTACAGGACGACGTACTTGAAACCGGGAGCACCAAACAATGAGTATTGTGAACAACCGCTATGATTTTGTCTTTTTCTTCGACGTGGAAAACGGCAATCCGAACGGAGACCCGGACGCCGGCAACTTGCCGCGCATGGACCCGGAAACCAATCAGGGGCTGGTGTCGGATGTCTGCCTGAAGCGCAAGATCAGGAATTACGTATCCGACGCGAAAGGGGCCGAGAGCGGCTATGAAATCTACATGGCCGAACGCGCTGTACTCAACCGCCAGCATGCACGCGCTTACGAGGCCACCGAGACCAAGCAGGTTGCCAAGAAACTGCCAAAAGACGAAGAAGGTCGAAAGCTGACCGAATGGATGTGCAAAAATTTCTTTGACATCCGCAGCTTTGGCGCGGTCATGACCACCGAAGTCAATTGCGGTCAGGTGCGCGGCCCGGTGCAGCTTTCCTTTTCACGCTCGGAAGAACCAATTATGCCGATGGAAATCTCGATCACCCGGTCCTCGGTTACCAACGAAAAGGACATCGAAAAAGAGCGCACCATGGGCCGCAAGCACATCGTACCTTATGGCTTGTATCGCGCGCATGGCTTCATCAACGCCAAACTGGCGGAAAGGACTGGGTTTTCCGACGATGACCTGACCCTGCTCTGGGATGCGCTTCGCGACATGTTTGACCTTGACCGTTCGGCCGCACGCGGGTTGATGGCCGGGCGCCGCCTGATTGCCTTTCGCCATGACAGCGCGCTTGGCAACGCGCAGGCCCACAAACTGTTTGATCGGGTTAGCGTTAAGCGGTGCCAAGGCGGCGAATGCTTGCCCGTAGGTGACAATCGCACCCACAACTGGCCCCCCGCGCGGGCGTTTTCTGACTACCAGATTGATGTCGATGATACCGATCTGCCTGCGGGGATCAAAATCGTTGAGCCGTGGTGAGAAGCCTGCCGATTTCGGCCTTGCAACACTGGCTGTTTTGCCCCCGTCAGTTTGCGCTGATCCATGTGGAGCGGCTGTGGGCCGAGAACCGGCTGACCGCAGAAGGTCGCGTGCTGCACGAACGCGTCGACGCGGGTGGCAGCGAACGGCGTGGCGCGCTGAAAACCTTGCGCGACGTGCAGGTTTCATCGGATCGGCTGGGTCTGCACGGGGTGGCGGACGTGGTCGAACTGCACGGCCGCCCGCCACAACCGCGCCCGGTCGAATACAAGCGTGGCCGCCCCAAATCTCACCGCGCTGACGAAGTGCAACTTTGCGCGCAAGCCTTGTGCCTGGAGGAGATGTTCACCTGTGAAATTCCCGAAGGTGACCTGTTTTACGGACTGAACCGGCGACGCAAGATAGTCGCTTTCGATATCGGTCTGCGTGCCCTGACCAAACAGGCGATCATTAACTCCAGCGCAGTGCTCGGGTCGGGCCGCATACCGACCCCTGACTATGCACCGGGCCGCTGTGACGCCTGCTCGCTCAAGGATCTTTGCCGCCCCGTGCCGTTGCAGAAAAACCGGGATGTTCCGCGATGGCTGGCCCGCATGGTGACATCAACCGGGGTGCCGGAATGAAGAAGCTGCTGAATACGCTCTACGTAACGTCCGAGGATTCCCGGCTGCACAAGGACGGGCAGAACGTGGTGGTCAAGATCGACGGGGTCGAGCGTGGCCGCGCCCCGGCGCATCTGCTAGGCCAGATCGTCTGCTTCGGCTATGTCGGTGTATCGCCCCGTCTGATGTCGTTCTGCGCCGAGGGCGGTATTTCGATCGCGTTTCTCAACCCGTACGGTCGTTTTTTGGCCCGGGTTGAAGGGCCTCAAAGCGGCAATGTTCTATTGCGTCGGGCCCAGCACCGGCACACAGCGGATGGACCCACCGCCCTGCCGGTGGCACAGGCAATTGTTGCCGCCAAGGTCGCCAATCAACGGGGGGTAATCCGCCGCAACCTGCGCGACCATGGACCGGGAATGGCGGACGCGGACCGCGCGCGGCTGGATGAAACCGCACAACGGCTTTCCGACAGTGCGCGATTGGCGCTTTCGTCACCGGACATGGACGCCCTGCGTGGGCTGGAGGGTGACGCGGCCAAGGCGTATTTTTCCGCTTTTCCCACTCTCATTCGCAACAAGGATCCAGAATTTACCTTTTCCGGGCGCTCGCGCCGCCCACCGCGCGATGCCGTCAATGCCATCCTGTCTTTTCTCTATGTCCTTCTTGCCCAAGATTGCCGGGCGGCCGCAGAAACCCACGGTCTCGATCCGCAAATGGGATTTCTGCACCGCGACCGGCCTGGCAGGATGAGCCTCGCGCTTGATCTGATGGAAGAGTTCCGCGCCCCGTTGGCGGACCGGCTTTGTCTCAGCCTGATCAACCGCCGCCAGATCCCACCGTCCGGTTTTCGCCGCGAGGAAACCGGGGGAGTTTTCCTGACCGATAATGCCCGCGCTACCGTTCTCAAGGCCTGGCAAGACCGTAAACGGACTGTGCTGCGACACGCATTCTTTGATGAAACCGCCCCACTGGGGCTGATCCCTCAGTTGCAGGCGCAGCTGCTGGCCCGATATCTGCGAGGTGATATTGACGGCTACCCGGCCTATTTCTGGAGATAGACATGCTTGTTCTTGTCACCTATGACATTCGAACCGATGGTCGCGAAGGCCGCCGCCGCCTGAGACAGGTTGCGAAAGCCTGTCTGGATTTTGGCCAGCGGGTTCAGTATTCCGTATTTGAATGTGACCTTGATCAGGCCCAATGGATCGCCTTGCGTGCACGCTTGTGCGATTTGATTGAGCCGAAGACGGACAGTCTCAGGTTCTACATGCTGGGAAGTAACTGGCACCGTCGTGTTGAACATGTTGGCGCGAAACCGGCCGTCGACTTTGAGGGACCGCTCATTTTCTGACCAGTTGCGAACCTATAGCACTCATGGAATGCCTACGAGGTTCGCAAGTTTGGTAAGTGCTGGAAATTATTACAAATAGGTGGTGAGGGGATGAGCTCTTGTCAAAATCGATGACGTCAAAACGGGGGGATCGCAAAGAGCAAATGGTTTTCAATGTTATCTCAACATGTTAGCGTCTGAGAGTCGCCCCCCGCGTGGGGGCGTGGATTGAAACTGGGCGATTTCGTCAAGGGCTGGGCAAACAGCGAGTCGCCCCCCGCGTGGGGGCGTGGATTGAAACCAATCCA
>CAYXXQ010000207.1:0-6473 GCA_964469075.1 uncultured Rhodobacter sp. | reverse complement strand
GCCATCGCGATGAAAAACAACCCCTCCAACAGGTCTTCAAGCACCGCGTCTTCGCCTTTGAACATCGCAGCGATTGTCCGGGCATAGGATTGAAATCCGGTGATGTCCTGACGCGCCAGGTTGAAGACCCTGGCCGCCTGCGCCTCGTCCTGTTTGGGGATCGAAAACACCTCGCGAAAGGCGGTTACCTCGTCGCGCGTCACCAGCCCGTCGGCCTTGGCCATCTTGGCCCCCAGCGCAATCACCGCAATCGCAAAAGCAACCGTGCGTTCAGGCGGGGTGCGCAATTTGTCAAACACGTGCGACAGGCTTTCGCCTTGGGCAAGGGCGGAAACGGCGTCAGCTATGCGGGACCAAAGGGACATGTCAGGGCCTGTCGGATTCTTATAGTTTGCAGCCAGTCTAAATGATTTTCTGCATCAGGACGAGGTCATACCTCTGCCCGAATTTTTGCCCGACCTCGGGCATGCGACCGACCTCGGCAAAGCCGACGGCGGCATGAAACCGCAGCCCCGCCGGATTGCGGTGGCTGATCCCGGCGACCAGCACATGCACCCCGGCCGCGCGGGCGTGATCTTCAAGGGCCGTCATCAACCGCCGACCCAGCCCTTTGCCATGCGACTGCGCTGGCAAAATGATCGTATGCTCCATCGTCCGGTCATAGCCGTTTGAGGCGCGAAACCGGCCATAAGTGGCAAATCCCAGCACCGCATCACCATCCGTCGCCACCAGAAACGGATGGTTTAGCGCCGCCTTGTTCGCCAGGTCGCAGCACAGCATTTTGACCGTCTTTTGTTCGGAATTGAAGGTGACATGGCTGTCGCGGATCAACGGGTTCCAGATCGCCAGAATGGCGGCGCAATCGTCGGGCAAGGCAGGGCGGATGTCCATCGTCAGGTCTTTCGGCAGTTTGGCGCATATTTTCGCAAGCCTTGACAAAATACCAGCACCAAAGCGCCTTGCCCGCACGCGGCGTTCAAGGCAGATTGGCCAAGCTGACAAGATAGGATGCCGATGCCCCAGAACCCGTTTGATCCCGCCGCCGTTGACCCCGAAACCGCCCGCTTCGTGGCAAAGCTTGAGGCGGTTCTGGCTGACATGCCCGCCGTCAACGAAGTGCCGGTCGAACTGTCGCGCCGGGCCCGCGACGAAGGCCTTGGCCCGTTTCCCTTCCATCCGCCCCTGCCCGAGGCGGTCGAGGTTTCCATCCCCCCCGCCCCCGGCGGCCCGGGAAAGCTGCGCATCCTGCGCCCGGAAGGCCGGCCGACCGGGGTGTTTTTGCATATCCACGGCGGCGGCTGGACGCTGGGCCGCCCCTGGCATCAGGATCACCGGTTAAAGGCGCTGATCAACGCCACCGGCTGCGCCACGGTGTCGGTTGAATACCGGTGGGGCCAGAAAACGCCTGGCCCGCCTGCGTTGAAGATTGCGCCGCCGCCGCGCGCTGGCTGCTGGATCATGTGGCGTCAGAATTTGGCACCAACCGCATCGCCATTGGCGGCGAAAGTGCCGGGGCACATCTGGCCGCCACCACCTTGCTTGCGATGAAATCCGAGGGGCGGCTGGACGCGTTTAGCGGCGCTTTGATGACCTATGGGTGTTATGATCTTGGCAAAACCCCGTCTGTCGCCAATTGGGGTGATCGCAAGCTGATCCTGTCAACGCCGGTGATTGATTTCTTTGCCGATAATCTGGCGATCCCTGCCGATCAGTTGCAAAACCCGCTGGCCTCGCCGCTGTACGGCGATCTGCGCGGCATGCCGCCAGCGCTGTTTCAATGCGGGACGTATGATCCGTTATGCGACGACACCACCTTCATGGCGGCGCGCTGGGCGCAAGCAGGCAGGGTGGCCGACACCATCTGGTATCCCGGCGGCGTACATGCGTTTGACTATTTTGACACCTCGCTTGCACAGCGGGCCGAGGCTGGCGCGGCGGCGTTTCTGAACCGGGTGTTCACGGGCTGACCGCGCCTGCTGGCTGTTGCGAAGGCGGGGTGGCCAGCGTGAAGCTTTGCCCGTCTTGCGACAGCATCCAGGCCTTTGGCGGGTCCATCCGGGCGCGGCGGCGTTCCAGCCGCCAGCGGGCCTGATCGCCGTGATGCGCCGGGGCCATGTGCCAGCGGCTTTCCACCCCCGGCGCGCCACCGGCACCCGGCAGCAGGATCAGCCCCAGGGTCGACAGCTTCTGTTCCCGCGCCGCCGTTTCCGCCGCCAGATGCAGTCGTCGCACCGGCGTCAGCCCCGGTAGGCCGGGCAGTTCGCACACCACCAAAGGGACGCATCCGGCGCGCAAAACCTCCTCCATCGACCAGAGCAGATCCTCAGCCCGACGCGGCGCAACAAAGCTAAGCCGACCGGGGTTGATGAAGGGCAGAATCCCCTCGGCATGCAGCCGGTCCGGCCCCCAGGCCGGGTGTATCCAAAACACCGGCCCGTCCAGCGCGCGGGCGGCAATCAGCGCCTGCGTGCGCCGCGCCGGGCCGCAAAACTCATGCACCCGCGAGGGTGCCAGCGCCAACCCGTCAAGAAAACCAAGACCGGGTTTGGGCCGATGCGGCCGACGGGAAAGGAGCTGAGTCGTCATGGTATCGACCTTAGAATGTTCCTGATATGTTCTCAATCCCTCCCGCCGGGCGTCAGCCGATAATCGCCCAGACCTAGGGTATACCCTAGGGCAAATCGGCCCGATCCCAAGCATTGCCTCAGTAGACCGCCGCGTCGCCGCCATGCGACCGTGATCCTACCCCGGATACCCGGGGCCACACTCAGGGAGAAGAAAAATGAAAAAACTGTTCGCAACCCTAGCTGCGTTTCTATTTGCAACCCAACTGGCCTATGCCGCAGGCGTCGTCCACAAGGTGGCGATCCATGTCGATCAGGCCGACCCGGCGGTGCAGAACATGGCGCTGAACAATGCCATCAACGTCACCCAATATTACGAATCCCAGGGCGATACCGTGATCATCGAACTGGTCGCCTACGGCCCCGGCCTGACCATGTATATCCCCGGTAAAAGCAAAGTCGGTGACCGGATTTCGACGATGTCGCTTGAGATGGAAAACCTCAGCTTTGCCGCCTGTGGCAACACGCATCGCAAGATGAGCGAGAAGGCAGGCCAGGAAATTCCGCTGATGGACGAAGCCAAGGTCGTCACCTCGGGCGTTGTCCGGCTGATCGAATTGCAGGAAGCGGGCTATGCCTATGTGCGGCCGTAATCTGCGCCGCTTTAAGCTTACCTGATCCGGGTATGACCGGTCGCGACCCACCCCCTTGCGCTTTGCCGGGGGGTGGCTGATAGAGGGCCGACCCTATAAATAAAGAAGGCCCTCATGCGCAAAAATCCCCTTGGCCGGACCGGCCTTGCTATCAGCGAGCTGTGCCTTGGCACCATGACCTTCGGCACCCAGACCCCACCGCCCGAGGCGTTTCGCCAGATCGACATGTCCCTGGATTATGGTGTTAACATTCTGGATACCGCCGAGATGTATCCGACCAACCCGCTGCTGAAGAAAACCCAGGGCGACAGCGAACGCATCATCGGCGACTGGGTTGCGGCCAGCGGGCGACGCGACGACATCTTGATCGCCACCAAGGTTTCCGGCGAAGGCCATATGAACGTACGCGATGGTGCGCCGATTTCTGGCCAGACGATCCGCGCGGCGCTTGAGACCTCGTTGACCAGCCTAAAAACCGACCGCATCGACCTTTATCAACTGCACTGGCCCAATCGCGGCTCGTACATGTTTCGCAAGAACTGGACGTTTGATGCCACCGGCCAGAACCGCGCCGAAACCCTGGCGCATATGCAGGAGGTGCTGGAAACCCTGGCCGCACTGGTGGCCGAGGGCAAGATCCGCCATATCGGCCTGTCCAACGAAAGTGGGTGGGGCACCGCGCAATGGCTGCGTCTGGCCGAAGATCACGGCCTGCCACGGGTTGCCGCGATCCAGAACGAATACTCGCTGCTGTGCCGCCTGTTTGACACCGATCTGGCAGAGCTTTGCCACAACGAAGATGTCGGCCTGCTGGCGTTTTCGCCGTTGGCTGCCGGATTATTGAGCGGTAAATACGCGCCTGATGTGACACCTGAAGGCTCACGCCGCAGCTTTGTCGGTGATCTTGGTGGGCGGATTACGCCGCCGGTTTGGCCTGCGATTGACGGCTATGTGGCCGTGGCCCGAAAGCACGGGCTTGACCCCGTGCATATGGCGCTGGCCTGGTGCGGCACGCGGCCGTTCATGGCCTCGGCGATCTTCGGCGCGACCACATTGGCGCAGCTGGAACATGCTTTGAAAGCCGCCGATCTGACCCTGACACCAGAGGTTCAGGATGACATTCTGGCGGTTTACCGTGACCACGCGATGCCGTTTTAAGCTTGGCGTTCAAGGCACCTGGTTGACGCCATGAATGCGCCAGGCAGGGTCCAGAAACTCAAGCCGGGTGACAGACAGATTGTCGATCTTAAACGACAAGGCAGAGCGCGCGCTAAAGCGACCTGCGGCCTGCAACTGCGTCAGGATCACCCCGAAATGCGCCACCGCGATGATGTCCCGCCCCTGATGGTTGGCGTTGATATCAGCGACAAATCCGGCCACCCGCCCGGCGGTTTCATTCCAGCTTTCGCCACCCGGCGCGGCGGTGTCGCCGGGGTCGGACCAGTAAGCACGTGAAATCGCCGGGTCTGATTTGGCGATCTCAGCAAAGTCGCGCCCCTCCCAATCGCCGAAGTTCAACTCACGAATCGCAGGCGTATGCGCCAGCCGGTCGCGTCCGGGGGCGGCCAGCTTATCGGCGGTGGCAACCGCGCGCGACAGGTCTGAAGACACCACCAGCGCCTGATCCGGCAGATGCGCGTTCAGCCGGGCAAGGGCTGCGTCATCGGACAAATCGGCCGGCAGATCGGTCCAGCCGACCATGCCTTTGGCATGGGTCGGGCCGTGGCGCACCCACCACCAGCAAGTCACGCGCAGCCCTCGGGCAGGTGGCCCTTCAGCGGCAGCGGCAGGCCTGACATGACGGCCACCACCAGATCGGCCCGGCGCGCGAAGCGCTGGTTCAGATAGCCCTGCGCGTTCTGAAACTGCCGCGCCAGCGCGTTGTCTGGCACCACGCATTGGCCGACTTCATTGCTGACGGCGATCACCGGCACGGTCATATCGTTAAGCGTTTTCAACAGCTTGTCAGCCTCGGCTCCGGGATCATTTTCGGCCAACAGGTGATTGGACAGCCACAGGGTCAGACAATCAATCAGGATCACCTCGTCCGACCAGGCGACCTTTAATGCACCGGTCAGATCAAACGGCGCCTCGATTGTGCGCCACAGGTTGTCGCGGTCGCTCTGGTGCTTGGCGATCCTGATTTTCATCTCTGCATCAAAGGCTTGCGCGGTCGCGATATAGACTTTGCGCCGGCCGCTAAGCTGCGCCAACCCTTCAGCAAAGCGCGACTTGCCGGAGGCAGCACCACCGGTCACCAATGTCAGTCTGGGAAATTCCCGCATCTTTAATCCCTTGTTCATCTGGCCATAGTGCTAACAGGGGCCGGGGCCGGGAAAAACCCCCCTGAACACGGTTTGTTTGGTTTGCCCGGCGCCCCGAAACCGTTAGAATCGCGTCATGAGATATTTGCTGATCCTTGCCTTTCTGTCGCTGGGCCTGCCTGCCTTTGGCGACAAAATCCCACCCGAAATTCTGGATCGACCGATTCCGGCCGACGTGATTATTCTGGGCGAGGTGCATGACAATCCGGTCCATCACCAGAACCAGGCCCGGGCCGTGGCGGCGATCAAACCGGCGGCCATTGTGTTGGAAATGCTGACGGCAGAACAAGCGGCGCGGATCACGGCAGAAAACCGGCGTGATGCGGCGGCTTTGGCCAAGGTGCTTGACTGGCAATCCGGCGGCTGGCCGGATTTTGCGATGTATCACCCGATCCTGTTGGCGGCCCCTGAAGCTGTCATCTTCGGCGGCGGTTTGCCGCGCGATCAGGTGCACCGGGCGGTGCGCGAAGGGGCGCTGGCGGTTTTCGGGGCGGCGCAGGATTTCGGGCTGGATCAACCGCTTGCGGCGGACGAACTGCGCTTGCGCAAAGATTTGCAAATGCAGGCCCATTGCAACGCTTTGCCGCAAAACTTGCTGTCCGGCATGGTCGAAGCCCAGCGTTTGCGCGATGCGGCCCTGGCGGCGGCGGTGCTTGCGGCGCGGGCTGAAACTGGCGGGCCGGTGGTGCTGATCACCGGCAATGGCCATGCAAGGCGAGACTGGGGCGTGCCGCGCGCGCTGGCGCAGGCGGCCCCTGACCTGAGCGTGCAGACCATCGCGCAGTTTGAAGAAATCGCCTGGCCTGATCCGCCGTTTGACGCCTATCTGATCACCCCTGCGGCCCTTCGTGACGACCCTTGTGCCGCCTTCAGCGCTGACTAGGGTCTGTTGAGATTCAGGATTCCCATTTGTGTTGATTTCTGATTCAACT
>CAYXXQ010000206.1:0-6493 GCA_964469075.1 uncultured Rhodobacter sp. | reverse complement strand
TGTTTTTGGCGCTGATCGCCAGCGTCATCGCGCTGGCGGGGCTGACGGTTTATGTCGGGTTTCTTTATAGCGGCATGCTGGGGGTTTCAGCGCCGGTTGGTCTTGGCCTCGGCGGGATCTTGGCGATGGGTTTGGTTGTGTTGGTACGGTTCTGGCGGCGGGCCGATGACTGAGCCGCTTGACACAGACCTGACCGAACAGGGGCTTGATCTGAAAGCAACAGGGCCGGGGCGGATCTTGCTGCTGGCCTGTGGCGCCTTGGCGCATGAGGTGTTGGCGCTGAAGCGGATCAACGGTTGGGATCACATGGATCTGACCTGTTTGCCGGCCAAGCTGCATCTATACCCGGAAAAGATCGTCGGCGCTGTCGAGGCGGCGGTTCTGAAACACCGCGCACAGTACAGGGAAATATTCGTGCTTTATGCCGATTGCGGCACCGGCGGTTTGCTGGCGGCAAAATGCGACGCCCTAGGGGTGCAAATGCTGGCCGGGCCGCATTGTTATTCGTTTTTTGAAGGCAATGATGTGTTTGCCGCCCATCAGGATGAAGAGATTACTGCCTTTTATCTGACCGATTTTCTGGTCCGGCAGTTTGATGCGTTCATCTGGAAACCGATGGGGTTGGACCGGCATCCTGACTTGCGCGACATGTATTTTGGCAATTACACCAAGCTGGTCTATCAGGCGCAGATCGAAGACGACGCCATGTATACGCTGGCGCAATCACATGCGGCGCGGCTTGGGCTGGCGTTTGAATACCGGTTCACGGGCTACGGCGACCTGGCGGTGGAGCTGGCCGATCTGTCTTAATTGCGGCCCTTTGGGCCATTATGATCAGCAGCCCCCTGCGGGGTCGCAGGGTTTTTTTTGAGTATTTGGGCAATAAAGAAGCCAACAATAGAGAAGCTGCGTGATCAGAGGTAGTCTGAGCGGCTGAGGCCGTATTTCGCCATCTTTTCATTAAGCGTCCGACGCGGCAGGCTGAGTTCCTCCATCACCGCAGCGATGGAGCCGCGGTGGCGACGCATGGTGTTATCAATCAGCATGCGTTCAAAGGATTCAACATATTCTTTCAACGGCTTGCCCTCGGCCACCAGCGAGGGCTGGATTTCCGAATTGTCCGACATCAGCAACGACGTGATGGAGCCGGCACCCCTCCGGCTTTGCAAAACCGCACGTTCGGCAAGGTTGATCAACTGGCGGACATTGCCGGGCCAGGGGGCTTGCAGCAGTTGCGCGGCTTCTTTGGCGCTGACCTCAGGGGCAGCGCAGCCGTATTCTTCCGAGAAGGTTTCGGTGAAGCGGGTGAACAGGGTTAAAATGTCTTCACCGCGTTGGCGCAGCGGCGGCGGGGTGATCAGCATCGCGGCCAGCCGGTAGTAAAGGTCGGGGCGGATGTGGTCTTCGCATTTGCTATCGCCATCCTGAATATTGCAAATCGCGATGACGCGCACCGGGATGGTGTCGCCCGACGGTTCCTGATCGCTGATCAGGCTTAGCAGGCGGGCCTGCAAGGCGTTTGGCAGGGCTTCGATATCTTCCAGACACAATGTGCCGCCGCGCGCTTCTTCCACCAAGGGCAGGGCGATGCCTTCGGGCGGTGGCCCGAACAACCGGGCCGTCAGGGCATCTTCATCGTAAGCGGCGCAGCTGATCGTCAGGAATTTCCTGCCCTGGCGCGGGCCGCAGGCGTGCAAAGCGTGTGCCACCAGCGATTTGCCGGTGCCGGTTTCGCCGTCAATCAGCACGTGGCCGTCGGCCTGGGCGAGGTCCAGAATGTCTTCGCGCAGCCGTTCCATCACCGGGCTGGTGCCGACCAGTTTGCGCAGCAGAACCGTGCCGTCAGACAGTTCGCGGCGCAATTGGCGGTTATCCAGCGTCAGGCGACGGGCCTGGGTGGCGCGTTTGGCAAGCTCGGCCATCCGTTCGGGATCAAACGGTTTTTCCAGGAAATCAAAGGCGCCGACCTGCATTGCTTCGACCGCCATTGGCACGTCGCCATGCCCGGTGATCATGATCACAGGCAGGGCGTTGTCGATGCTCATCAGGCGTTTCAGGAAGGCCATGCCGTCCATGCCGGGCATGCGGATATCGGTGACGACGATGCCCTTGTAGTCCTGGCTGATCACCTTCAGCGCGTCTTCGGCGCTGGCATAGGTTTCGGTGTTATAACCGGTCAACGACAGCCATTGGGAAATCGACTGACGCATGTCTTCTTCGTCGTCGACAATGGCGATGGTCATGGGGTCGGGCATTGGTGGTCTGCCTTGTTATTCTGCGCTATTCTGCGGCTGCAGTTGCTTTGGATTTGCCGGTGAGGGCGGGCATTTGGATTTCAAACACCGCACCACCTGAGGCGCTGTTGCGGGCGATCAGCCGCCCACCCAGATCGTTGACGATGCCCGAGGAAATCGCAAGACCAAGACCAACGCCGTCACCGGGTTTCTTGGTGGTGTAGAACGGTTCGAACAATTGGTCCAGATCATCTATCCCCGCCCCATTGTCGCGGACCGATAATTTTGCGGTTTCGCCGATGCTCATGAAGATATCAAGTTCGCGGTTGCGCAATTCCTTCATCGCATCAAGCGCGTTGCGTAGCAGATTGACGATCACCTGTTCCAAGCGCAACTGATCGCCCAGAACCATGACAGGATCGCGTGGCACGGATTGGGTGATCTTGACTTCCATCTGGTTCAGTTGCGGTTCCATCATCGACATCGCCGCTGACAGGGCCTCGCGCAGATCGACCGGCACCAGGTCTTCGCCGCCTTTGCGGGCATAGGATTTCAGCTGCCGTGTGATCGCGCCCATACGACCGATCAGATCGTCGATGCGCTGAAAAGACGACAAGGCCTCATCCGGGCGGTGGCGCTGCAACAGCAGTTTGGCCCCGGCCAGATAGGTTTTCATCGCGGCCAGCGGTTGGTTCAGCTCATGGCTGACGGCGGCGGACATTTCGCCCAATGCTGCCAGCTTGGAGCTTTGGGCGAGGCTTTGTTCGGCCACTTCAAGATCGCGTTCGACCCGTTCGCGTTCCTCGATTTCCTTGCTCAGGCGGTCGTTCAGGGCCCGCAATTCGATTGATTCGCGTTGGAACAGGTTGGATTGCTGCACCGCGCGGCGGGACAGGATGTAAAAGACCAGCGCGACCAGGATGGAAAATCCCATGATTTCAATCGCAAGCACGCCGTTCACCCGTTCACGCACCGACGCGAAGGTTGAAAAATAAGTCAGCCGCCAGCCCTGAAAGCCGACCTTGCCATCCAGCCGCAGGATCGCATGGCCCTGGGTAATTGCTTCGGCCGGGGAGGTTGGCACCCAGTCAGCGGTGGCCTGGATAGCACGTTCAATCGCCGATGGGGCATTGGTGACTTTCAGCGCCTCGTCCACCGTCTGGTATTTCCAGCGCGGCTCAGACGACAGAATGACCATGCCCTCGCTGTCGGTAACCATGATCGCCTCAGCGGCGAAGGCCCATTTCTGCTCAAGCTTGGTTAATCCGACTTCAACCACGATCACGCCGATCCCCTGTTTACCGCTTTCCAGCTTGCGCGAATAGCTGAATTGCAAGCCACCGGTTTCCAGCCTTTGGGTGGTGTAAACCGTTTCCTGGCTGCGCAGGGCGTCAACGAAATAGGCCATGTTGCGGTGATGGCTGCCGATATTGCGCCGGTCGGTCGAGGCGACAGTGCGCCCGTCGCCATCCAGCAGCATCAAGGACGCCGCACCGATTTCATCCTTGATCGAGATCAGCCGTTGCGAGGTTGCCGCGAAATCCCCGGAATTAAGGGCGGAGATCAACACCGGATCGCGCGACAGCAACAGCGGTACAACCGAAGTGCGCTGCACTTCAGCGGCGATATTGCCGGAATAAAGCGCCATGCGCAATTCAGCGCGCGACCGGGTTTCCTGGGTGAAGCGTTCGGTCAGGTATAGGTTGGAAATCCAGACCAGCAGAACCGCAATTGCGATGACAATAATCACCACCAACCGGGCCACCAAAGAGGTGCCCGCGCCAAGGTTTGAAAGGTCATCTGCCACTTGCGCCATCGGGCTATAGTTTATGCGCGGCACGTTGATTTCTCAAGCGGCAACTGCGGCTGCGGGCTGGCTCAGGCGGAAACCAGCGCTTCGGTCAGTGAGGTGAACAAACCGGCGCCATCATCGCCGCCAAGCTGTTGGTCATTCAGGCGTTCAGGATGCGGCATCATACCCAGAACCCGGCGGTTTTCCGACAGGATACCGGCAATATCGGCGATCGAGCCGTTGGGGTTGTTTTGATAGGTGAACGCGATCCGGTCCTGATCTTGCAGGGTTTTCAGCGTGTCCTGATCGGTTTCATAATTGCCGTCGTGATGGGCGATAGGGATGCGGATCGTCTGGCCCTTGCGATAGGCGTTGGTGAAAGCGGAATTGGTGGTTTCTACCGTCAAATCAATGTCTTTGCAGATATACTTAAGGTTGGCATTGCGCATCAATGTGCCGGGCAGCAGGCCGGTTTCGGTCAGGATCTGAAAGCCGTTGCAGATGCCCAGGATATGGCCACCGCGCTTGGCGAAATCGACCAAGGCGCGGGAAATCGGTGACCTTGCGGCGATAGCACCGCAGCGCAGGTAATCGCCAAAGGAAAACCCGCCCGGCACACCGATCACATCCAGGCCTTCGGGCAGGCTGACATCCTTGTGCCAGATCATCGCCGGTTTGCGGCCCGAGGCGCGCTCAAACGCCACTGCAAGGTCGCGGTCGCAGTTGGAGCCGGGGAAAACGATGACGGCGGATTTCATAGCTTTGTCCTTGTCAATTTGAAGCGTTGGAAACGTGCGTGAATGGCCTTCGCAGGCTTACAATAGTTCAATCGAGTAGTTTTCGATCACCGTATTGGCCAGCAGCTTTTCACACATCTCATGAAGGGTGGCTTCGGCGGATTTTGGATCGCTCTCGCTTAGATCCAGTTCGATCATCTTGCCCTGGCGGACACTGTTGATCCCGGCAAATCCAAGCGTGCCGAGGGAGTGTTTCACAGCCTCGCCTTGCGGGTCAAGAACACCAGTTTTCAGGGTGATAAATACGCGTGCTTTCATGGGCTTACCCCTAGTTAACCAGTTTGGGGCCAGTCGCTGGCCCGCTGTTTTTCGGCATCACGCCCAGGCGGCGCGCCACTTCTGTATAGGCGTCGGCCAGGTTGCCGAGATCGCGTCTGAAAACGTCTTTATCAAGCTTGGCACCGGTCTCCATATCCCACAACCGGCAGCTGTCCGGGCTGATTTCATCGGCGATGATCAGACGCTGATAATCGCCTTCATACACCCGTCCGATTTCGATTTTGAAATCGACCAGACGGATGCCGATGCCATACATCAGACCCGACATGAAATCATTAACGCGTAAGGCCAGTGCGACGATATCGTCCATATCCTGCTGGCTGGCCCAGCCAAAGGCGATGATATATTCCTCGGGCACCAGCGGGTCGCCCAGGGCGTCGTCTTTATAGCTGAACTCAACGATGGGCCTTGGCAGGGGCGTGCCCTCTTCGATGCCCATGCGTTTGGAAATTGACCCGGCAGCGACATTGCGCACGATCACTTCAAGCGGAATAATTTCAACCGCGCGGATCAACTGTTCGCGCATGTTCAGACGACGGATGAAATGCGTTGGCACGCCGATTGTGTTCAGCCCGGTCATGAAATGTTCCGACAGGCGGTTGTTCAGGACACCTTTGCCTTCAATTGTCGCCTTTTTCTCGGCGTTGAAGGCGGTGGCGTCGTCTTTGAAATACTGCACCAGTGTGCCAGGCTCTGGGCCTTCATATAAAATCTTCGCTTTGCCTTCATAAATTTTCTTGCGGCGGGCCATTGATGTCTCCGATTGGCAAAAAGCACTGGAATCGCGGCCTGCTGCGGCCTGCGTCAGATGTTGGCGCTTCTATAGATAATGTAAGGGGCAGGGGCAAGCTGTCGCGCAATTTGCCCCATCTGAGACTTGCGAAGACCGCCCCGTGCGGTCATATAGAGGGAACGGACCACAAGTTCTGCGGAGACAGATATGACCACTTTTGACGACCGCGAAAGCGGATTTGAAGCCAAATTCGCCCATGACGAAGAGATGCAGTTCAAAGCGCAGGCGCGGGCCAACAAGTTGCTGGGGCTGTGGGCAGCGGAATTGCTTGGAAAATCGGGCGACGACGCTGACGCATACGCCAAAGACGTGGTGAAAGCCGATTTTGAAGAAGCCGGCCACGAGGACGTGTTTCGCAAAGTCGCTGGCGACCTTGGCAGCAAGGCCGACGAGGCGACGATCCGCCATAAAATGCAGCAATGCCTGGCCGAAGCGAAAAATCAGCTGGCAAGCAGCTAAACCGCTGTTCCAGAACAGAATTCACGGGCCGTCCAAGGGTTTTGGGCGGCCTTTTTCGTTAAAATGCGATCCAAACCACCGGCCTGCGTTAAACCTTTCTTGAAAGGAGCCGGGCCAGTCTTTTCCCAGTGGAATGGGG